>DATKAL010000454.1:0-12292 GCA_035498135.1 Anaeromyxobacter sp. | reverse complement strand
CGGACCACGGTCGGCTCCCACGAGCGGATCGGGATCTTCCGGGTGTTCGGCCGGGACGCCGGCTTCACCGCCTACTACACCGCCTACGTCACCTCGAACCGGTGCGTGATCCCGGAGTACCGCCCGAAGCTGGAGAAGATCATCGACCTGCTCGTCACCGAGAAGCGCGAGAACCCCTCCAACTACGCCCTGATCATCCTCTCCGAGGGGGCGGAGTGGGAGGGCTACAAGGTCCAGGAGTACGGCGAGGCGGACGCCTACGGCCACCGGAAGAAGGCGAGCGTGGCCGAGTCGCTGGCCGACGAGATCAAGGCCCGCACCGGCGAGGAGACCATCGTCTCCGACCTCACCTACGACCTGCGCTCGGGGGAGCCGGACTTCACCGACAAGCTGGTGGCGAGCACCTTCGGCTCGATGGCCCTCGACGCGGTCACCGAGGGGAAGAGCGGGCTCATGTCCGCCCTGGTGAACGGCCGGTACGACCTGGTCCCCATCCCCGATCCGAAGCTCGGCCCGCGGAAGGTGGACGTGGCCACGATGTACAACGTGAACCGGCTCCGGCCGAACTACGCCAACAAGCGCGGGCTCCCGGTCTTCTTGAACAAGATCGTCTAGGGCGCCGCCGCGGGCGGCCCGTCTCCATCGGCGACGCCCCTCGGCCGGGGTGAACGGGAAGGCTGCCGCCAGCCCGGAGCCGGGACCGCCCGCAGGATCCAGGGCAAGGTCCCGCCGCACCGCGATCGAGGTCACCGAGGTGAGCAAGGCCGTCCGTGGGCTCGCCCCCGCCACCCGTCGACCAAGGTCACGGGGCCTGGGCAAGGCGCAGGCCGCCCGGCGAGGACCGACGGCCGGGGCCCGTTCACCCCGGCCATCGTGACCGCCACCGGGACGACCCTGCGGCAACGGCCACCGTCGCGACGAGCCACGACGGCCCGCTGGCCGATCGCGTCCTTGGCGCGGGCCGCCGAGGCTACAGGTCGTAGAGCGAGGCCCCCCGCCGCGCGTAGCCCTGCTCCCGGGCGAGCGCGTCGAGGTGGACGGTGGACCAGTCCGCGAGCAGGAAGGCGGGGGGATCCTCGCGGGCCACCGTCTTGACGTATCCGGAGCACTCCCGGCAGACGTCGAGCCGGAGCCCGTCCTCGCCCGAGACCTCGAAGACGTCGATCCGCTCGGGCCGGTCGTTCGCGCAGTAGGGGCAGCCGATTCGGCGGAACCTCCAGCGGCTCCGGCAGCGGCCGCAGGCCAGCCGCCGCTCGCGGCCCGCGTCGGCGGCCACGAGCTGAGCCATCACCGGTAGCGCCCCGCAGGTGGGGCACTCCGGCCGCCCCCAGGCCGCGTCGTCGCGCCAGCGGTCGAAGGCCTCCACCACCGCGGCGAGCGCGGTCGCCAGCGCCGACCAGGCCAGGTACCGCTCCAGCCCCGCCGGATCCTCCCCCTCCCCCTCCCCGCCCCCGGCCAGCGCCCGCTGCAGCGCCGCGGTCCGCTCGGCCGGGACGCGCGCGAACCGCTCGCGGAGCCCGGCCGCGCCCTGGGCCAGCGCCGGCGGCAGCGCCGCGCCGGCGAGCCGCTCCACGATCCGTCCGAGGGCCTCGGCGGCGGCCGGGCGGGGATCCACGCCCGCCGCCTCGCTCCGGAGGAGCGGGATCCCGCGGGCCAGGTCGGGCCGGCAGGGCTCGAAGGTGGCCGGCGGCGCCGTCCGCGCCCCCGCGGCCGCCTCCTCCACCAGCGCCTGGAACTCCGCCACTTGCGCGAGGTACGGGTGCGCCGCGAGCCACGCCTGCCGGACCGGATCCATGCGCCCCTCTCTACCCGAAGAAGCTCCCGGCAGGGAATCCTGCCGGGAGCGTGGGAGCTTCCGTGGCGGGGCCGGCTAGTGCGAGGCCGGCTCCTCCCTGGGCAGGACCGGCAGGTGCCGGACGGCGAGCCCGAAGAGGAAGATCGTCGCAGCGATCAGACCGGCCGAGATGCCCCACTCGAAGGCGCTCGGGTGGTACGGCGCCGGCGCGTTCTGGGGCATCGGACCGCGGAGGGTCATCTCCAGCACCACCACCGCCACGCGGTTCAGCACCACGCCGCCGGTGGTGAGGGCGGCCGCCAGGCCGAGCAGGCCCGGACGGCGCCGGAGCCCGGCCGAGGCGAGCAGGGCGAGGGGCAGGATCCCGCCCACCCCGACCTCGAGCCAGAAGACCGGCCGCGCGAAGGCGTGCCCCAGCTGGCCGCGGAGGGCCACGTCTCCCACCCGGAAGGCGAGGTAGGCGAGCAGGGCCCAGAAGGCCGCCTGTCCGACGGCCGCCACCTGCTCGATCCGGACCGACCGCTTGAAGGCGCGCGCCACCCAGAGCTCGACCAGGACCACCAGCCCCAGGCCGGCGGCGATCGAGGAGAGGAAGAACGCGATGGGCATGACCGGCGACCACCAGGCGGGGTCGAGCTTGTCCGGCATGAGGAGGAAGAGCGAGCCGAGCGAGCTCTGGTGCATGGTGGAGAGGGTGACCGCGGCGATGGCGAGCATCACCGGGACCGGCTTCTCACCCTCGCGCGTCCGGAAGGCGACCGCCAGGAGGGAGAAGACCGCCGCCGCCACCAGCGCGTACACCGGCTTGCGGGACATGAGGTAGACGAAGAGGGTCACCGCCAGGACCACGTACCAGGGCGACCAGCGCTTCCAGGCGTCCATCGCCCGCTTCATCCCCCAGCGCTCGAAGGGCACCGGGAGGAACTCGAAGGCGAGCACCGTCACGTAGAGGCCGACGCACCAGGAGACCTCGAACATGGCCGAGTGGTGGGGGGCCTCGGTGCCCAGGCGCCAGAAGTGCCAGGGGAGGCCGAGGTCGGCGAGCAGGGTCACGGTGACGAAGGAGTAGGAGAGGAGCCCCATCAGCACCGCGGAGCGTCCCAGCGAGTAGAGGTCTTTCCGCCGGAAGACGTAGATCAGGCCGGCGGTGGCGAAGGCGCCGGCGGCCACCGCGATCCAGACCAGGTCGAAGACGATCCAGAGCCCCCAGGCCCAGGTGTCGGAGAGGTGGGTGGACCCGCCCAGGCCGAGGACGAACCGGGCGAGGAAGGAGATCGCCCCGAAGGCCATCAGCGCGGCGAGCGCCAGGTTGGCCGGCGTCCAGAGCTTGCCCGGGACCGGGGCGAACTCGACGTGGGGCGCGGGCTCGGCCTTGGCCACCTCCGCCCGGCGCTTACCCAGGGCGTAGACGCCGCCCAGGCCGGCCCCCACCGCGACCACCGCCGGGGGCACCGCCCCCAGGGCGACCGCGCTGCGGCGCGGGTAGGCGTCGGTGCCGACCGCCGGGAACCCGAGCTGCTCGAAGGGGACCGAGGCGAGGTAGAGCATGTTGGTGCCCCCCGCCTCCTTCTCCCCGTAGACGTGGTCCACGTACTTGCCGGGGCTCCTCGCCATCCGGGCCCTGGCCTCCCTGAGCAGCTCCTCCCGCTCGCCGTGGACGAGCGCGCCGGCCGGGCACTGCTTCACGCAGGCGGGGACGGCGTGGGCGGCGGCGAAGCGCTTGCGGTCCTCGTCGGAGAGCTTCTGCCCGTTCCGCTCCGCGGGCGCGGCCGGCTTGAGCCGGTCGGCGCACATGGTGCACTTGCGGATCCGCGGGGCGAGCGAGTCCCACTCCGCGGTGGGCACGCCGAACGGGCAGGCCCAGACGCAGTACCGGCAGCCGATGCACTTCGCCTCGTCGTAGACCACCGGCCCTTCCGCGGTCTTGTGGAGGGCGGTGACCGGGCAGGCGGCGGCGCAGGCCGGCTCCTCGCAGTGCATGCACTGGCGCTTCGCGAACACGTAGCGCAGGCCGCCGGGGGCCCTGTCGTCCGCGATCTCGTTGTACGTCAGCACCGCGAAGGTCTTGGCGGAGAGGGTGGCCGGGTTCTGCAGCCCCTTCTCACCGCCCTGGAGCTGGGTCTTCTCGCCGGGGAGGTCGTTCCACTGCTTGCAGGTGACCTGGCAGGAGCGGCACCCGATGCACTTCGTCGTGTCGATCAGCGTGGCGTGGCTCATGGTCGTCTCCGGGGGAGCGCGCTCAGCGCTGCGCCACCGCCTCCTCCGCGCGGACCACGTTGACGAGGCAGGCCTTGGTCTCCTGGGTCATCGCCCCGGGATCGGCCGCGTCGATGGTGAGGACGTTGGTGCTCGGGCCGGTCTGCAGCCCCTTGAAGCCCCAGTTGTAGGGCATCCAGACCACCGGCACGTCCTGCCCGGCGATCCGCATCACCTGCATGCGCCGGGTGACGACCGCCTTCACCGTCACCTCGCCGCGGGCGCTCGACACCCTCACCTTCTCCCCGGTGGCCACCCGGAGCTTCTCCGCCAGCTTCTCGGGGAGCTCCACCACCGGCTCGGGGACGAGCTCGTTCAGCCAGGGGACGTTGCGGGTGGTCGACCCCGCGCACCAGTGCTCGGCGACCGAGGAGGTCATGAGCACGTAGGGGAACTCCTTGGCCGCGCCGATGGGCTGCTTGCCCTTCACCCGCGGGTACTTGAGGACCGGGTTGGTGGCCACCGCCGGGTGGAGCACGTTCGCCACCGGGCTCTCCACCGGCTCGTAGTGCTCCGGGAAGGGACCGTCCTTGGGCGTGTAGGAGCTGTCGACCGGCAGCTCGTCCTTCGCCTCCTTCCAGGACTTGGCCGGGCCGGCCATCAGCCGCCCCAGCCCCTCGGCGTTCATGCGGAAGGCGCGCTGCCCCTCGGGCGTGTCCGGCCCCTTGAGCGGATCGGGGACGTCGGGCGTGTCCTTCCCCTTCCACTTCTTCTCGGTCTCGTCCCAGGCGACGATGGGGATGGTGCTCGGCCAGGGCTTGCCGCTCGCGTCGCAGGAGGCGCGGTTGTAGAGGATCTTCATGTTGCCTGGCCAGGTCCAGGCGAAGTCCTTGTAGAACCCGATGCCGGACTTGTCCGAGCCGTCGCGCCGCTTGGTGAGGTTCTTCCCTCCGCCGAAGCAGCCCGCGTAGATCCAGGCGCCGGAGGAGGTGGAGCCGTCCGCCTGGAGCTGGCCGATCCCGGCCACGTGGTCGCCGGGCTTGAGCACCTTGCCGTCGGGGAGCGTCACCTCGCGGTGGACGCGGCCGCCGATCTCCTTGAGGACGTCCTCGGAGAGGCTCGCCTGAGCGTAGCTCCAGGCGGCCTTGTGGAGCGGGGCGTCCTTGGGATCGGCCGAGCCCTCGTAGAGCTTGCGCACCCGGCGGAAGACCTCGTCGATGATCTCGATGTCGGTCTTCGCCTGCCCCGGCGGCTTCACCGCCGCGTACCGCCACTGCACCATGCGGCCGGAGCCGGTGATGGTCCCCTCCTTCTCCATGAAGTAGGCGGCGGGGAGGAGCAGCACCTCGGTCTGGACCTTCGCGGGATCGGTCCCCGGCCGCTGCCAGAAGGCGGCGGTCTCGGTCTCCCAGAGCTCCTGGACCACCAGCATGTCGAGCTTCCCGAGGGCCTCGGCCACGTAGTTGAGGTTCGGGTTGGTGACCATGGGGTTCTGCCCGTTCACCCAGAGCAGCTTCAGGCTCCCGGCCCAGGCGGCGTCGACCATGCCGTAGACCGAGTAGTCCTTCTTCCCGCTCTTCTTGGGCAGCAGCCGGTAGCCGAACTCGTCGTCGGCGGTGGCGGCGTCGCCGAACCAGGCCTTGAGCCCGTTGACCGCCATCTTCTGGCGGAAGGTGCCGTTGTCCCGGGTCCAGTCCTTGAGGGTGGGCTGGTCGTGGTTCGGGTAGTTGAGGTAGCCGAACATGTAGCCGTTCAGCACGCTCATGTCGCAGGCGCCCTGGACGTTCGGCTCGCCGCGGAGGGCGTTCACCCCGCCGCCGGCCACGCCGATGTTGCCCAGGAGCATCTGCAGGATGCCGTAGCACCGGATGTTCTGGATGCCCACGGTGTGCTGGGTCATCCCCAGGGCGTAGAGGATCGTGCCCGGCCGGTTCTTGGCGAAGGTCTCGGCGATCTCCACCACCTGCCTGGCGGGGACGCCGGAGATCTCCTCGGCCACCTGCGGCGTATAGCGGGAGAAGTGCTGCTTCAGCCTGGCGAAGACGCTCTTCGGGTCGTCGAGGCTCGCCGCCTTCCTGGGCTTCCTGGTCTTCGGGTCGAGCTGGTAGCCCCAGGAGGCTTGGTCGTACTTGTGCTTCTCGTGGTCGTACCCGGAGAAGACCCCCTCGTCGAAGCCGAACGCGTCGTCCGCGAGGAGGAGCGCGTTGGTGTGGAGCTTCACGTACTCCTCGTCATAGAGCTTCTCGGAGAGCACGTGGTTGATCACGGCGGAGAGGAAGGCGATGTCGGCGCCCGGTCGGATGCGGGCGTAGACGTCGGCCGCCGAGGAGGTGCGGTTGAAGCGCGGGTCGACGTGGATGATCTTGGCGCCCTTCTCCTGCGCCTTGCGGATCCACTTCATCGCCATCACGTGGTTCTCGGCGCAGTTGGACCCTTCGATCAGGAAGACCTTCGCGTTCTGAAGGTCGGCCCAGCCGTTGGTCATCGCGCCGCGGCCGAACGAGGCCCCCAGACTGGGGACCGTAGGGCTGTGTCAAAGCCTGGCCTGGTGCTCGACGTAGCTCGTCCCGAGGAGACGGCCCATCTTGTTCCAGAGGTAGCACTCCTCGTTGGTGTGCTGCGCGCCGCCCAGCAGGCCGATGGCGTCGGTCCGGTTGACCGGGTACTCGACCTCGTTGCCCGCCTTGTCCTTGTCCTTCTCGGTGGCCACCCAGCTGGCGTCGCGGACCGCCTTGAGCTTCCGCGCCAGCTTGTCGTAGGCCTCCTCCCAGGAGATCTCGACCCAGCGGTCGCCGCCCGGGGCGCGGTACCGCGGCGCCCGGAGCCGCTGCGGCGACTCGTGGGTGGCCTTCATGGCGGCGCCCTTGGAGCAGAGCGCGCCGAAGTTGATGACGTGGTCGGGATCGCCCTCGAGGTTGACGAGCTTGCCGTCCCGGACGTGGGCGACCATCCCGCAGCCGCACGAGCAGAAGTTGCAGGCGGTGGTGAACTCCTGGGTCCCCTCCAGCTTCACGCCCTCGGCCGCCGCCCGCGCCTGCCTGGGCCCGAAGCCCAGCTCGGCGAGCGCCAGGCCCGCCCCGCCCCCGGCCGCCAGCTTCAGCAACTGCCTCCTGCCAACGCTCATGGTCGTCGTCCCTTTCGCTGTTGAGCCCGGCACCGCCAGCCCCGTCGACCACGGAATCGGGCGCAGGACGTGCGCACCGGCACCCCTCCCAACCGCCGCTCGCGCAGCGGGTGCGGGGGTGCGCCTGGGGATGGCCCTCCGGGCGGCCGGGATGCGTCCCCCGGGCCAGGGATATGGACCTCAGCCGTCGACGACGCGACGGGCCAGAGGCCTCTCAGAATCCCTTGTCGCCGCCGAGCCGGAACGAGGCGTCGAAGGCGGCGTAGTCGCAGGTCAGCTCCTCGCCTGCCGCGATGTCCCGGGCGGCGATCGTCCTCCCGCCGCGCTCGTCGGGCACGTCGCGGCAGTTGGGCTGCTCGGCGTGGTTGAAGAACCGGGCGTCGTCCCCGCAGAGCACCCAGGTCCGGAGGACCTTGTCGAGGTAGGTGTACTTCCGGAT
This sequence comes from Anaeromyxobacter sp., assembly GCA_035498135.1. Lineage (GTDB taxonomy): Bacteria > Myxococcota > Myxococcia > Myxococcales > Anaeromyxobacteraceae > Anaeromyxobacter. Next base: position 4,738 of record DATKAL010000454.1, on the reverse strand, counting down.
CTGGGCGCGCGCCGGGGGAGCGAGGGCCTCGATCTGGTCGGCGCCGAGCTGAACGTCGATGGTGGAGTCGAGCCGCCAGATGACCGTCCCCGCGCGGATGGGCTCGGAGGCGAAGAGCCCGATCCCGTGGATCGTGCTCCGGTCGAGGTGGGTCTTCACGAGCAGCATGCGGTCGGCCCCCGGGGTTTCGGACCGTATGGCGCAGGCCAGGGCGGCGCGCAAGCGGGAAGCGCGGCCCGCTCCCCTCCCCGGGATGGGCTCCGGGGGAAGCTCCCTATCCCGCCGCGGCCCCCGGCGCCGCCCCGCCTGCCAGGGCGGCCGCGGCGCGGCGCGTGAGCCGGAGCCCGTCGGCGGCGGCCGAGAACCCCGCCGCCTCGAGGAACCCCGCCAGCGCGTGGGAGGCGGCCGCGACGCCGTTCACCTCCTCGATCAGCACCCCCTCCCCTCGGCCGAGCGCCTCGCGCGCGGCGGCCGACAGCTCCGAGGCCACCGCCGCCCCCACCCGCGATCGATCCGGCTCCTCCTCGGGGAGCCAGGCGAGGAGCTGCCGGAGCCCGCGCGCGAAATACGCGCCCAGGGCGCCGTCCACCAGGACCACCTGCGCCCCCGCCGCCCGCGCCGGGCGCCTCGCGCCCGCCTCCTGGAGCTCGGGCCAGTCGAGCAGCCCGCCCCAGGCGCTGGCCGGGTCGGCGGCGGCCAGCCGGACCACCTCCGGCCGCTCCCCCGGCGTCCGCGACGCGCGCAGGAGGTCGAGGGCGCCGGGCTGGGCGAACTGCATCGCCCCCACCCCGCTCACGAAGTACCCTCGCCGGATCCGCCCCGACTCCTCCAGGTGGCGCAGCACGTCGTAGACCGCGCCGAAGCCCCCGGGCAGCCCCTCCGCCGCGGCGGCACCCCGGGTGACGAGGCCGTACCGGGCGAGGAGCTGCTGCGCCGTCGCGGCGCTCCACTCGGTGGCGGTCGGCTCCCCGCCCCCCGCCGCGCGCCGGGCCTCGACCAGGGTCCAGCGCCCCCCTGCCTCCGGCGGCGTGGAGAGACGCGGGCGGGGCGGGCCGACCGGCGCCCGGCGCCGCCCCTCGGCCCGGCGAGGGGTGCTCGCGGCGTAGGCGCGGAGCGGCTGGAAGGTGTCGTTGGTGACCAGGCCTGCCCAGGCCAGGCTCCAGAGCGCGTCCACGGTCTCGGGCGGGAAGCCGCCGCCGGCCGCCTCGTGGAGCTCGGGGAAGAACGAGGCCCCGCGGCGGGCCAGGTGGTCCAGGATCTTCCGCGCCCGGCCCTCGCCGGCCGGAGGCCGGGCTGCCGCCGGGGGGAGGAGCCTCGGCAGGGCGCCGGCCAGGTAGAGGGCGATCCGGCCGTCCCGCTCGCCGAGCGGCTCGAGCCCGACCCAGAGCACCTCCCCGCCCGCCGCCAGGGCGTCGAGGTCGCCCGGCAGGTAGCCCTGGACGCGCGCCGGGAGGATCTCGCGCTCGAGGAGCGAGGCCGGGAGGGGCGCGCCCTGGAGCCGCTCGACGGCGTCGAGGAGCCCCTCGAGCCCCCGGGCCTTCCCGGGGATCCCGTTCCAGGCGAGGAGCGCCCGGGCCAGGGCGCGGGGCTCGGCCGGCTCGACCTCCTCCCTGAGCCGCGCCAGGGAGCGGCGGCGCAGGGAGCGGAGGACCTCGGGGTCGCACCACTCCCGCCCGCTGCCGCCCGGGCGGAAGGCGCCCTCCAGGATCCGCCCCTCCGCCGCCAGGCGCTCGAGCACCGGCTCGACCGCCGCCGGCGCGAGCCCGAGCCGGCCGGCCAGGTCGGCGGTGGTGAAGGGAGCGTGGCGCCGGGCGTGGCGGAGCGCCAGGCCGGCGAGCGGGTCCGGCACCGGCCCGAGCAGCGCCTCGGGGAGGCCGGGCGGGAGCGGCACGCCGAGGGCGTCCCGGTACCGGGCGGCGTCCTCCACCGCCACCAGCCGCTCCTCCGCGGCGATGCGGAGCGCGACCGCCCGCCCCTCGGCCAGGAGCCGCTCCGGCCCGGCGGCGGCCTCGGGGGTGCCGCTCCGGGCGCGCAGCTCCTCCCGGGAGAGATCGCCGAGCCGCAGCAGGAGATCGGCCAGGCCGTCCACGCTCCGGGCGCGGAGCTCCGGGGCCAGGCACTGGAGCCGCGCCTCGAGGTCGGCCATCGCCTCCCCGTCCACGATCTCGCGGAGCTCCGCCTCGCCCAGGAGCTCGCGGAGCTGCGCCTGGTCGATGGCGAGCGCCTGGGCGCGCCGCTCGGCCAGGGGCGCGTCGCCGTCGTAGATGAAGTTGGCCACGAACCCGAAGAGGATCGAGGCGGCGAAGGGCGAGGGAGTGCGGGTGTCGGCGGTCACCACGCGCACCTGGCGAGACCGGATCCGGCCGAGCAGGTCCACCAGGGCCGGCAGGTCGAACACGTCGCGCAGGCACTCCCGGTAGGCCTCGAGGAGCACCGGGAAGTCGGCGAAGCGCGCCGCCACCGAGAGCAGGTCCGCCGCCCGCTTCCGCTGCTGCCAGAGCGGCGCGCGGCGCCCCGGGTGTCGCCGGGGGAGGAGCAGCGCCCGCGCCGCCGCCTCCCGGAACTTGGCGGCGAGGAGCGCCGTCCCGCCGAGCGCCTCGAGCACCAGCCCCTCGACCTCGCCCGCCTCGGGGAAGAGGAAGTCGAGCGCGGGCGGGGCGTCGCGGTCGGGCAGGCGGAGGGCGAACCCGTCGTTGGTCCAGAGCGTCTCCGGCTCGGCCCCGAGCAGCTCCCGGGCCCGGGCGGTGGCCGCCATGCACCAGGGGGCGAGGAGCGGGGTCCCCAGGGGGGCGAGGAGGCAGACCCGCCAGTCGCCCAGCTCGTCCCGGAACCGCTCCACCACCACCGTGGCGTCGTCGGGCACCGCGCCCGTGGCGGCGTGCTGGTCCTCGAGGAAGCGGAGCAGGTTGTCGGCGGCGGGGGCGTCGAGGTCGGAGCGGGTCTGGAGCCGCTCCCTGGCCGCCGCCCTGGGCAGCGCCCGGAGCGCCCGCGCCAGGCGGCCGATCCGCCGCCCGAGCTCGGGCGGCCGGGCGGCGGCGTCCCCGTGCCAGAAGGGCATCCGGCCGGGCTCGCCCGGCGCGGGGGAGACGAGGACGCGGTCGTGGGTGATCTCCTCGATCCGCCAGCTGGAGGCGCCGAGGACGAATACCTCGCCCACCTTCGACTCGAAGACCATCTCCTCGTCCAGCTCCCCGACCCGCGCCTGCCGCTCCCGATCGCCCGCCAGGAAGACGCCGTAGAGACCGCGGTCGGGGATGGTCCCGCCGTTCACCACCGCCACCCGGCGAGCGCCCTCCCGGGCGCGGAGCACGCCCCGCACCCGGTCCCAGGTGATCCGCGGGCGGAGCTCGGCCAGCTCCTCCGCCGGGTAGCGGCCGGAGAGGAGATCCAGCACGCCCTCGAAGACCGTCCGGGGGAGCTCGGCGTAGGGCGCCGCCCCCCGGACCGCCTCCAGCAGCGCCTCCACCGGCCAGTCGTCGAGCGAGACCATCGCCACGATCTGCTGCGCCAGCACGTCGAGGGCGTTCCGCGGGTAGCGGGTCGCCTCCACCTCCCCCTCGTGCATCGCCTCGGTGAGCGCGGCGCAGGCGAGCAGGTCGGCCCGGTACTTGGGAAAGAGCACGCCGCTCGACGGCGCCCCCACCTGGTGGCCGGCCCGGCCGATCCGCTGCAGCCCGCTGGCCACCGAGGGGGGGGCCTCGATCTGGACGACGAGATCGATCGCCCCCATGTCGATGCCCAGCTCGAGGGTGGAGGTGGCCACCAGCCCGCGGACCCGCCCCGCCTTCAGGTTCTCCTCGATCTCGAGCCGCTGCGCCCGGGCGACGGAGCCGTGGTGGGCCTGGACCAGGGTCTCGCCTGCCAGGGCGTTGAGCGCCCCCGCCAGCCGCTCCGCCACCCGGCGGCTGTTCACGAAGAGGAGGGTGGAGCGGTGGGCGCGGACGAGCTCGAGGAGGCGGCCATGGATCGCCGCCCAGATGGAGCCGCCCGCCTCCCCTCCCCCGGCGCCCTCCGCGCCGTCCACTGCGGGCGCCCGGGCGAGCCGCGCCATGTCCTCGACCGGAACCTCGACGGTGAGCGCGAGCGCCTTTCGCGCCCCGGCGTCCACCACCGTCACCGGGCGGTAGCGGACCGCGGCCCCCGGCTCGCGGAACTCGGCCAACGCCCCGGGCGGACCGGCGGGCGCGGGGCGGCGCGGCCGCCGCCGGCCGCCGGGGGGGCGCGCCGGGGCCGGGCCGGCCCCCCCCAGGAACCGCGCCACCTCCTCGAGGGGGCGCTGGGTGGCGGAGAGGCCGATCCGCTGGAGGGGCCGACCGGTGAGCCGCTCCAGCCGCTCCAGCGAGAGCGCGAGGTGGGCGCCGCGCTTGGTGGGGACGAGGGCGTGGATCTCGTCCACGATCACGGTCTCCACGGTGCGGAGCGTCTCCCGGGCGGCGGAGGTGAGGAGGAGGTAGAGCGACTCCGGGGTGGTGATCAGGATGTCGGCCGGCTCCCGGGCGAAGCGGACCCGCTCCCGGGCGGGCGTGTCCCCGCTCCGTACCGCCACCGCCGGGCTCCGGTGGGCCTCGCCACGCTCCACCGCCGCGGCGGCGATGCCGGCCAGGGGAAGGCGCAGGTTCCGCTCCACGTCCACGGCCAGCGCCTTGAGGGGGGAGACGTAGACCACCCGCAGCCGCTCCCGCCGGGGCGGCTCGGGGGCGAACATCAGCCGGTCGAGGCAGGAGAGGAAGGCGGCCAG
>DATKAL010000453.1:0-5545 GCA_035498135.1 Anaeromyxobacter sp. | reverse complement strand
ACCGTGCTCCACTTGAGGCCGGTCGGGTAGCCGGCTCCGCCGCGCCCGCGCAGGCCGCTGGTGGTGATCTCCTGGATCACCTCCTGCGGCGTCAGCTCGGTGAGGGCCTTCTCCAGGGCGCCGTACGCCCCGGCGGCGATGCAGCTCTCGATGTCCTCAGGGTCGATCCGGCCGGCGTTCTCCAGGACCACCTGGACCTGCCGGGCGAAGAACGGGTCCTGGGCGCGGGCGTGCTCCCCGCCGGCCGGCTGCCCGTCCACCAGGTGGCTGGAGACGATCCGGTCGGCGGTGGCGTCATCGACGGTGAGGTAGAGGTGGCCGGTGGGCGCCTCGGGCGTCCCCGCCTCCACCTCCACGATGGGGCCGGCCTGGCAGAGGCCGATGCAGCCGGACCCGTGGACCAGCGCCTCTCCCTCGAGCCCCGCCTCCCGCACCCGGCCGCGGATCCGCTCCAGGGTCGCGTCGGCGCCCACCGACTGGCAGCCCGACCCGCAGCAGACCGAGATCCGGCAGCGGCGCCGGGCGCGGTCGGACCGCCAGCGCTCCGCGATCTGCTCCAGCTCCTCGCGGTTCATCGCGTCCACCCCTTCACCCGGGCGAGCACCGCCTCGGGCGTCTGCTTGCCCGCCATCTCCTGGTCGAACACCACCGCCGGGGCGATCCCGCAGGCGCCCACGCAGCGGGCCACCACCAGCGAGACCTTGCCGTCCGCGGTGGTCTGGCCCTCGGCCACGCCCAGCTCCCGCCTGGCGGCGCGCAGGATCTCGCCCGCCCCCTTCACGTAGCAGGCGGTCCCGAGGCAGACGGTGCAGGTGTGCTCGCCCTTCGGGGCGAGGGTGAAGTGGTTGTAGAAGGTGGCGACGCCGTAGACCCGGGAGAGCGGGAGCTTGAGGCTCCGGCCCACGTGGACGAGCACGTCGTCGGCGAGGAAGCCGTACAGCTCCTGGGCGGAGTGCAGCACCTCGAGGAGCGCGTCGGGCTGGGCCTGCTGCCGCCGGATGGCGGCGTCGAGCATCTTGAGGCGCTTGTCGCCGCCGGCGGCGGTCGGCGCGGGGGCCACGTTCATGGCCCGCATTGTCGCCCGGGTCGCTCCGGGCGTCACGCGCCGGGGGCGGGGGCGGTCGGGGCGCGGTGCGCGCTCTTGTCACGCGTCGATGGAGCCAGCCCGCGCGGCGCCGCGGCGCTCCTACCCGGCACGCACCGCCGGCCGCCTCTCCCGGCGACCGGCGGGCGTGCCACCCGCGCGCTCAGCGGATGCTGTCGAGCATCTTCTGGAAGCGGCCGGCGTGGGACTTCTCCGCCTTGGCCAGGGTCTCGAACCAGTCGGCCACCTCCGCGAACCCCTCCGTCCGCGCGGTCTTGGCCATGCCCGGGTACATGTCGGTGTACTCGTGCGTCTCCCCCGCGATGGCCGCCTTGAGGTTCAGGGTGCTGTCGCCCATGGGCAGGCCGGTGGCCGGGTCGCCCACCACCTTGAGGAAGTCCAGGTGGCCGTGGGCGTGGCCGGTCTCACCCTCCGCCGTCTCGCGGAAGTTCGCGGCCACCTCGGGGTAGCCCTCCACGTCCGCCACCTTGGCGAAGTACAGGTAGCGGCGGTTGGCCTGCGACTCGCCGGCGAAGGCGTCCTTCAGGTTCTGGTGGGTCTTGGTTCCGCTGAGGCTCTTCATTCCGTTCTCTCCTGTGGGCAAGGTTGGGATCGCGACCAGATCTAGACATCGTCTAAAGCGGCGGCAACCGAAAATCGGCCCCCCGCCCCGGGCGGGCGGAGGTCAGCGGCGCGCCCGGCCGGCGCGGCGGCCGTGCAGCACCACCTGGTACTCGCGGATCTGCACGCCCTTGAGCGACTCCACCCGCTTGACGTCGAGCGCGTCCCACGGGACGTCGACGATCTCGCCGTCCTCGTCGTCCACGAAGTGGTGGTGGGGGGCGACGTTCGGGTCGAAGACCACCTTGCCCTCGGAGAGCACCAGCTCGCGGAGGAGCCCCTTCTCCACCAGCAGGTTGAGCGTGTTGTAGACGGTGGCCCGGGAGATCATGGGAAACCGCTCCCGGACCCGCGCCAGCACCTGGTCGGCGGAGGGGTGGGCGTCGGTGTCCAGGACGAAGTCGGCCACCGCCAGCCGCTGCGCGGACGGCTGGACGCCGTGACGGCGGAGGTGGTCGGCGAGCCCGGCCTTCATTCCACCCTTGGACTAAGTCCAGGTCCGGGGGGTGTCAACCCGAACGCCCGGTGCGCGCCGGGCGCTCAGCGCCAGGCGCCGGCGCGGGCGTAGACGAAAGCCAGCGGCACCTCGTCGAGGAAGGCGCCCGCCACCGGGCGGTCGCTGCGAAAGGCGGCCCAGACCTGGTACTCCGCGTCGCGGGAGCCCCCGTCGAGCGCCACCACCGCCAGGTCCGCGCCGGCAGGGTCGACGGCCAGGGCGAGGTCGGGCCGGAGCCGGCCGTCGCTGGCCTCGACCCGGAGGGCGGAGGCGGCGGGACCCACGAAGAGGACGCGCGCCCCCGGCCGGGCCCGGGCGTCGAGCTCCGCGAGCAGCGCGGCCGCGCCCTCGCCCCCGTCCTGGCGCTGCATCCCCAGGGAGGCGGCGCCCGGGGCGCCTCCGGCGAGCTCGCCCCAGGAGGCGGCGGCCTCGGGCCAGCAGCGGGCCACCTGCCAGGCCCCCGGCCAGAGGAGGGCCGCCGAGAGGACCAGGCCGAGCGCGCCCGATCTCGCCGGCCAGGCGGACCGGGCCGCGGTGGCCACCGCCCGGGCGCCCGCCACCGCCAGGAACGGGAAGGCCGGGAGCCAGGGGCGGATCCCGCCGAGGAGCGGCGCCAGCCCGGCCGCGGCCGCCACGAGGGGCGCGGCGGCGCCGGCGAGGAGGAGGGCGTCGTCGGCCGGCTCGGCCCGCTCGCCGCTCGCCGGCCAGACGAGCCGGGCGGCGGCGTGGGCGAGCCCCCCGGCCCAGGCGAGGAGGAGCGCGGCCGGGGCGGAGAGGGCGGTGACGGCGAGCGGGTAGAGGAGGGGAGGGCGGGTGCCCGACAGGCGCGCGCCGAGGTAGTCCCAGGCGGCCTGCGGCGGCGTGGCCGCGGCGGCGAGCCGGCGGAGCGGGTGGGCCCAGAGCCACGGCCAGAGCGCGGCCAGGACCAGCGGGCCGAGCACCAGCATGGCGCCGATCGCCGGCGGGACGCCGCGGGCCCGGGCCGGGCCGGAGCTGGGCGGGCGCCGGTGGGCCCGCCGGAGGAGGCCGGCGTGCACCGCCAGGGCGGGGAGGAGCACCCAGGAGTCGAGCCGGGCGGCGAGCGCGCCCCCGAAGGCCAGGCCGGCGAGGAGGCCGTACCCGACGCGCTCGCGGGCCCGGGGGGTCTCGCCGGACCGCCGGTAGGCCATGGCGGTCGCGAGCCAGAAGGCGGTCGCCAGGGTGTCGGGGGTGGCGACGGCGCCGAGCTGGAGCTGGCGCGGGGCGAGCCAGTAGAGCGCCGGCGCGAGCAGGGCGCCGCCGTCGCCGGCCAGGTCGTGGGCGAGCAGGGCGAGGAGGGCCGAGAGGAGGGCGCCCGCCAGGGCGGTGGCGAGCCGGAAGCCGATCCGGTGGGGCAGCCCGGCCCGGGCCGCGGCCGCGTGGGTCGCGGCGGCGAGCGCCGGCCCGAGAGGCGCGGGCGGGTGGGCGCCCCCGAGGGCCCGATCGAGCCGGCCGAGCTCCGCGAGCGGGTGGGCGGGGAGGTCGCTCCAGAACGCCGCCGCCCGCTCTGCCGCGTCGATCGCGACCGCCTCGTCCCGGGAGATCCCGGGGCCGGTCGAGAGCGCCGCCAGCGCCAGGAAGGTGACCGCGCCCCAGGCGAGCGCGATCCGGCGTCGGCGGCGCGGGGCGGAGGGGGAGGGCGGGGCGGCGCGGCTCATGGGACGGTGACCGCGTCGAGGCAGAGCGGCCCGGGGCGCGCGGCCGAGGTGAGGACCAGGGTGACGTCGCGGGCGTGGCCGGCGAACCGGGCGGTGTCGACGTCGAAGGCCTGCCAGCCCGGGCTCGCGAGCTCGACCTCGCCCGCCTCCTCGTCGTCCACGTGGACCGAGAGCCGGACGGGGGCCGTCGCCCCGGGATCTCCGGCCACCCCGGCGTGGCCGTGGAAGGCCCGGCCCAGCGGCACGCCCCGGAAGGTGAGGGCGAGCGGCGCGCCGGCCGCCGCGTCGGGGTGCACGACCAGGCAGGGCCGCGGCCGGCCCCCGACCTCGCGCACGGAGCGCGCCACCTCGCCGCCGTCGGCGCAGCGCAGGACCCCCTCCTGCTCGGGGAGGCAGGGCTGGTCCCCGAGCTTGACCTCCGCCTGCCCGAGGAGGTCGGGCAGGAAGGCCATGGGGAGCTGCGGGGCGGCGAGCTGGAAGCGCGTCACCTCGAGGGCGCCGAGGGCCAGGGTGGGCTCGCTCCCGGACGAGCGGGCGAGCAGCCCCAGCTCCGTGCCCCAGGAGAAGCGCGGCAGCGCGGGGAGCGCCGCCAGCCAGACCCGCCGGACGCCGGGCAGGTCCTCGGCCGTCCCGCCCTCGTAGCTCGCCACCGGCGCGGCCGGCGGGGCGAGGAGCCTCACCCGCTCCGCCCAGGCAGGCGCCGGCACCAGCGCGTCGCCGGGCCGGGCGTCGCGCTCGAGCAGCGCCCGGAGCGCGTCCCAGTCGAGGGGCGAAGGGAGGCGGGCGCGCAGCGACGACTGCCAGGCGGTCGAGGTCACCCCGGCGGCCACCCCCGCCAGGGCGAAGAGGATCGCCACCGCGCGGCGGGCCGGCGGACGGCGCTGCCAGGAGTCCCGGGCCAGCCGCCGGGCGGCGCGGAGGTGGTCGCGGCTGGCGCGGAACGGGTGGGTGGCGGCGCGCCGGATGAGGTCGCTGGTCGTCCCGGTCCCCGGGGTCTTCCGGTCCGACCCCACGGCGCGGCTAGGTCTTCGCGAGCCGGATCTTCCGCTCGCTCTTCTCGCGGCAGAAGGCGCAGAGATCCATCTCGGGGTTCGGCGCGAGCGACGTCGACCAGGAGGGGTGCATGGCGCAGCGCGCGTCGTAGCAGTGGTGCAGGTCCCAGAGGTGGCCGATGGCGTGGATCGCCTCGCGGGCCAGCCGCCGGCGGTGGTTCTCGATCGAGGTCTCGGTCACGCCCCGCGGCGGCAGGTTGTGGGTGGTGATCGTCGCCCGGTCCTTGTTGTACTCGGCGAAGCCCCAGCAGGGCGGCTCGCCGAGCGGTCCGGCCGGCAGGGCCAGGGGCGCCCCGACGATGTAGAGCACCTTGTCGTCGGCGAAGGTCCGGAGGGGCGCGACCTCGCGCAGGAGGCCGATCGCGTCCAGGCGGCCGTCCTTGCGCTCCGCCCCGGCGGGGATCGGCCTCTCCCCGGAGTGCTCGGTTCCGAGGCCGAACGCCTGGTAGAGCGTGCGCGTCAGGAACGCGAGGTCGGTCGGGTCGACGCGGTCGAGGGTGACGATGCGGATCACCGCTTCTTCCCCTTCCTGGCGGGCTTCTTCTCGGCGCGGGCGGGCTTCTCCTTCTTCGCGGGCGCCGTCCTCGCCGGGGCCTTCTCCTTGCGGGCGGGCTTC
>DATKAL010000452.1:0-2004 GCA_035498135.1 Anaeromyxobacter sp. | reverse complement strand
CCCGTGCTCCCGACAAGCACCGACCACCCTGCGGCGTAGTGCGTCCGGGCAGCTTGAACGCCCCACGGGGGGCCAGTAGCATGGCCTTGATGTTCCTGGCGATCGCCCTCTCCGCGTCGGCCGCCGCCCTGGCCCTGGGCTGGACGCGCATGATCCGCAGGGACCGCCGGCTCACCGCCGAGGTGGGCACCCTCTCCGAGCGCGTGCGCGAGCTGGCCGCGCGGGTGGAAGCGGCCGAAGCCGACGTCGCCCACGCGGTGACCCAGACCGAGATCACCGAGAGCCTCCTGCTCGACAAGGGCGTGGCCGACGAGGAGGACATCGAGGCCGCCCGCCGGCGCTTCGACGGCGGCGATCCGCCCCCCGCCCAGCCCCACTACATTCCGGGCCGGGACGGCGACCTGCACTAGCGCTTCTTCTTCCCCCCCGGGGCCTCCGTCGGCTCGAACCTCGGCTTCTCGGGGTGGCGCCGGTAGACGAGCACGGTCCTGCCGAGGATCTGCGCGATCTGCGCCCCCGCCTCCCGGCCCAGGTTCGCCGCCGCCGCGAAGCGATCCTCGGGACTCTCCGTCCCGACCTTCACCTTGACCAGCTCGTGCGCCCGGAGCGCCTCGGAGAGCTGCTGCACCACGGCCGGGGTGACGCCCTCCTTGCCCACCTGGACGACGGGCGCGAGGTGGTGCCCGGCCCCGCGCAGCGCCCGCCGCAACGGCGACGAGGGCATGAGGGAGCGCTTCTTCGGGTTGACCGGGGGTGGCATGGCTCGTCAGCGCCGGAGGTACTTGAGCTCCCGGGCGAGCTCGGGGTGGTCGGGCACCACCTGCAGCCCCCGCTTCAGGTGCTTCTCCGCGAGGTTGAGGTCCCCGATCACCTTGGCCATCTGCCCCAGGAACAGGTAGCCGGGGGCGCACCTCGGGTTCTTCTTCAGGGCCGCCTCGATGGAGGAGGCGCTCACCCCCTGCTGCCGCTTCTTGTCGGTCGCGAGCAGGAACTCGCACCAGGCCTTCCACATGCCGAACTCGGCCTCGTCGGCGTTGAGCTGGATGGCCTCGGTGAGCTTGGCCAGGGCGGCGTCGTACCGGCGCGCCTTCACCAGTGCGGTCGCCTCCTCGAACAGGTTCTCGGCGTGGAGGATCTTCATCACGTCCACGTCGGCGGCACCGCCCGACTTGAGCTCCTCCAGGTACTCGGCCCTGCGCGCGTCGTCGCTCAGGACCGCCCAGGCCTCGCTGATCCGGGCGAACACGTCGGCGCAGAGCTGCCGCACCGCCGGCGCGGCGTCGCCGGGCACGGCGTCCGGGTGGTAGACCCGCGCCATCTGGAAGTAGGCCGCCTTGACGGCCGCGGCCGGGCTGTCCCGCTTCACGCCCAGTACCTGGTAGTGATCGGCGTCCTTCTGCTTCTCGAGCACGGCCTGGAGCGAGGCGGCGTCGAGCGAGGGGGTGGGGGCCGGCGGTGCCGGGGGCGCCGGCGGACGGGCGGCAGGAGCCGGAGCCGGGGGACGCGCCGGGGGGGCGGGGCGCGCCGGGGTGGCTGACCGGGGAGCCGCCGCCTTGGGCGGCGGTGCGGCCTGGGTCGAGGGCGCCCGGGCGGCGGGTGGCGCCGACGGCGGGGGCGGAACCGACGCAGCGGCGGCGGCCGGCGGGGGCGGCGCGGCGGCGGCCGGCGGGCGAGGCGCGGGGGGCGCGGCCGCGGGCGGCGGCGCCGCCGGCGCGGGCCTGGACGTGCGGGGCGGACCGAAGGAGAGGAGGTCGAGCTCGCCGAGGAGGAGGGCCAGCCGGAGCACCACGCCGGCATCGCCGGGCTGGGCCGCCGCGATCTCGTCCGCGCTGCGCGCGCCGTCGAAGAACCCGAGCGCCCGCGCCTCCTGGGGCGTGAGCCGCAGGTCCTCGGGCTTGATGCGCCCCACGATCCGGCTCGCGGCCCCGAGCCCGCGCTCCCCCAGGCGCCGCTGCACCGCCGAGACGTCCAGGACGCGCACCGCGGCGCAGAGCGCGCCGAAGG
>DATKAL010000451.1:0-2345 GCA_035498135.1 Anaeromyxobacter sp. | reverse complement strand
GGCGAAGGGCGCCTCCTTGGGGTCGAGGTCGATCACGCACCAGTCCGGCCGCTCCAGCGAGGGGGTCCGGCTGGCGAAGACGTGGACGGGGATGGTCCCGAGGTTCACCAGCCAGGCGAGGCCGTCCGCGTCGTCCACCAGGAAGTGCTCCAGGTCGCGCCCCGACTCCTCGGCGTGCACGGTCACCGTCCGGAGCCAGTCCGGGCGCCACTGCGGGGCGTCCTTCTGGAAGAAGCTCTTCCCCTCGATGCCGTCGGGGTAGCGGGTGAGCACCAGCGGCCGGTCGGCGAGGAACGGCAGCATGAAGGGGGCGATGGCGCGGTGGTAGGCGACCAGCTCGCCCTTGGTGATCCCCTCGGCGGGGAAGAAGACCTTCTCCGGGTTGGTGACGGGGAAGGCGCGGCCGGGGCCCTCGCTCCGGGCGGGGGCGCCGTCGCCGGCCGGCCGCGGCGGGGAGGGCTCCGGCGGCGGCCCCTCCCGCACCGCCTCCTCGGGCCGCTTGTCGTCCCGCACCCGGAGGAAGACCGGCTGGCGGAGCAGCCCCTCGCCGGTCCACTCCTTGAACCGGACCTCGACCACCACCTCGGGCTCGACCCAGGTGATCCCGCGGGTGCGGGGCACCGGGCCGGCGCAGGGCGGGGTGGGCCGGGCGCGAGCCGCGAGCCGGGCGTGGAGCTCCTCGAGCTGGCGATCGGTGAGCCCCGAGCCGGCGCTCCCCGCGAAGGTGAAGCCCTCCCCCTCGCGCACCGCGAGGAGCAGGGCCCCGAGGCGCGCCCGGCCGCCCCGCGGAGCGGTGAAGCCCACCACCGCGAAGTCGCCGGTCCGCTCGGTGCGGACCTTCCGCCAGGCCGCCGAGCGGCCGGACCGGTAGGGCGCCTCGGCTCGCTTCGAGACGATCCCCTCGAGCCCCCGGGCCGCCACCTCGCGGAGGAGCGCCTCGCCCGGCCCCTCCACGTGCTCGGCGGCGCGCAGCGGCCCGAGCCGGGGGACGAGCATGAGGAGCAGCCGCTTGCGATCGGCGAGCGGCAGCGGGCGCAGGTCGAGGCGACCGAGGGCGAGGAGGTCGAAGGCGAAGAGGGTGGCGGGCGCCTCCACCGCCGCCCGCGGGACGTCGGGCGGGCGGAGCTGCCCCCTCCGCTGCAGGGCCTGGAAGCTCGGCCGGCCGTCGGGGCCGAGGACCACCACCTCGCCGTCCAGCACCGCGTCGGCGGGGAGCATCCCCACCGCCTTCACCACCTCGGGGAAGAGGGCGGTGGCGTCGTCGCCGCTCCGGTACCTGAGCCGGACCTCCGTCCCCTCGCGGCGGGCGAGGAGCCGGTAGCCGTCGTACTTGAGCTCGTGGAGCCAGCCGGGGCCGGTGGGCGGCGCCTCGGCCGCCTCGGCCAGCATGGGCCGGAGGTCGGCGTCGCGCAGCGCCTGCTCCCTCGCCCCCAGGCGGCGGGCCTCCGCCAGCGCGGCCTCGGCGCGCCCGGTCCCGGCCGCCACCTCCTCGACCGTCCGGCCGGAGAGGACCGACGCCTCCGGGACCGTCCGCCCCGGGCCGGCGAAGGCGTCGCCCCGGTGCTTCATGAGGAGCCACTCCGCTTTCCCGCCCTGCTGCCGGCGGGTGCGCACCAGGGTCCACTCGCCGCGGAGCTTGTATCCCTGGAGCTCGAAGAGGAGCTTCCCCCTGGCCAGCCCCTCATCCGGGTCGGAGAGGAAGCGTACCCGCCCCTGGTCCCAGACGATGACCGCACCGGCGCCGTAGTTTCCCTCCGGGATGACCCCCTCGAAGTCGGCGTACTCGATGGGGTGGTCCTCGACGTGGACGGCCAGCCGCTTCTCGGCAGGATCGGCCGAGGGGCCCTTGGGGACGGCCCAGGAGAGCAGCACCCCGCCGTGCTCCAGCCGGAAGTCGTAGTGGAGCCGGCGGGCGGCGTGCTTCTGCACCACGAAGCGTCCGGCCTCCCCGGGCGACGCCGTCGCTCCCGGCGCGGCCCCGAAGGGTTCCGGGGTGGTCGAGGCCCGCCGCTTGGAGCGATATCGCTCCAGCGGGTCGGTTTGCTGGCTCCGGGCCACGCCGTTCCTATAATCCCCGCATGCCGGCCCGCCCCATCGCCGCGGGGACCATCTCCTTCGGGCTCGTCTCCATCCCGGTGAAGCTCTACCCGGCGACGCAGCCGTCGGCGGGCGTCTCCTTCAACCTCCTCCACGCCAAGGACGGCTCGCGCCTCAAGCAGCAGTACGTCTGCGCCCAGGAGGGCGTGAAGGTGGAGCGCGAGGAGATGGTGAAGGGCTACGAGTTCCAGAAGGACCGCTACGTCACCTTCACGGGCGAGGAGCTGAAGGCGCTCGAGGAGATCGCC
>DATKAL010000450.1:0-2592 GCA_035498135.1 Anaeromyxobacter sp. | reverse complement strand
GCCGCGATCCGGGCGGAGGCCGGCGCGGCGCAGGGGAGGAGCCGGCCCAGGAGCCCCGCCAGGCGCGGGTGGTCGAGCGGCTCGCGCTCGAGGCGGCCGAGGAGCAGGGCGAGCACCCGGAGCTCGGTGGCCGGGCGATCGAGACCGCCCAGCACGCGGCCCAGCCCCGGGCGCACGAGCCGGGCGAGCGCCCAGTCGGCGAGGAGGACGAGGAGGAGCGGCAGCGGCCCGAGCCCCGCCGCCCAGGCCCAGATGGCCGCCACCCCGGCGGCCGCCAGGGCGAGGGCCGCCGGGCCGAGGGCGGGCGCCAGCAGGCGGGGCGCGGCGCCCCAGGCGGCGAGCCGTGCCGCCTCGACCGCGGCGCGCACGTCCTCGCCGAGGACCGCCAGGTCCTCGCGGAGATCGATCCGCGGGGCCAGCTCCGCCACCGCGCGCTGGCGGGCGCGCACCTCCGGCGCCGCCGCCGGCGCGAGCAGCCAGCCCGCGAGGCGCTCCTCCCCGGGCCGGGTCCGGGCGCCGCAGAGCAGCTCGAAGAGCGAGCCGGCGCCGAAGAGGTCGAGGTCGAGGGCGTAGGGGTGGTCGGGCCGGGCGAAGCGCTCGCCGGTCACGCCCGACCCGGCGAAACGCCCGTCCATCCGGGCGAGGGCGGCCTCGTGGAAGGCGACGGCGCGGCGGGCCCGGTCGCGGGCGCGGAAGGTCCGGTCGTGGACCACGGCGAGCGCCAGGAAGGCTGCGGCGGGGAGGAGGATCCAGGCGGGCGAGAAGGCGCTGGAGGCCAGGGAGCGCCAGGCGACGACCGCCCCGGCGACGAAGGTGGCGAGGCGGGCGCGCGCGATCCAGGCGTCGAGGCGATCGAGCGAGGCCACCCGCCCCCGGCGGGCGGCGAGGCGGTCGGTCAGCTCCTGGCGGGGGTCCGGCATGTGCGGGGAAGCTACCTCGGCGGCGACCGGATCGGAGGGGGAAAGGCGTCCCGGGGCGGGCCGCTCGACCCGGAGGAGGCGCGGAGGCCCTCCGGTCGGGGCTCCCGGGCCGGGGCCCGAGGGCGGTTTCGATTGCGGTGCGGGGGGCAGGCGGTGAGGTTCCCCGGATGCCGCGCGCGGAAGCTCGCCGGACCGTGCTCGAAGGGGAGTGGCCGGGGGCCTCCGGGCCCCCCTCGCTGTCCGCCCGGCTGGCCGCGGTACGGGACCGGACGGTGGCGCTGGCGGCGCCGCTCACCCCCGAGGACGCACAGCTCCAGTCGATGCCGGACGCGAGCCCGGCCAAGTGGCACCTCGCCCACACGACCTGGTTCTTCGAGACCTTCCTCCTCGCCCAGGCCGAGCCCGGCCACCGGCCCTTCGACCCCGCCTACCGCTACCTCTTCAACTCCTACTACGAGACGGTCGGGCCGCGGCAGCCCCGGCCCGAACGCGGGCTCCTCTCCCGGCCGACGCTCGCCGAGGTGCTCCGCTACCGCGTCGAGGTGGACGCCCGGCTGGCCGAGGCCCTCGCCCGCCCCCTGGCGCCCGAGCTCCTCGCCGTGATCGAGCTGGGCATCGCCCACGAGGAGCAGCACCAGGAGCTGCTCCTCACCGACGTGAAGCACGCCTTCTGGTCGAGCCCGCTCCACCCGGCCTACGGGCCGACGCCGGCGCGGGCGGCGCGTTCCGCCCCGGCGCTCGCCTGGATCGCCCGGCCCGGGGGCGAGACCGAGATCGGCGCGGCGGGGGGCTTCGCCTTCGACAACGAGCGGCCGCGCCACGCCGAGCTGCTCGTCCCGCACCGCCTGGCCTCGCGGCCCGTGACCTGTGGCGAGTGGCTGGCCTTCATGGAGGCGGACGGCTACCGCCGGCCGGACCCCTGGATGTCCGACGGGTGGGCGGCGGTCCGGCGGGGCGCCTGGGAGGCCCCGCTGTACTGGCTGCGGGAGGGCGGCCGCTGGCTGCAGTTCACCCTCGGGGGCGTGCGGCCGGTGGACGAGGCCGAGCCGGTGGCCCACGTCTCCTGGTACGAGGCGGACGCCTACGCCCGCTGGGCGGGGGCGCGGCTCCCCACCGAGGCCGAGTGGGAGGCGGCGGCCGCCACGCTGGGCGTCGCCGGCGGGTTCGCCGACGATGGGCGGCTCCACCCGGCCCCGGCGGGCGCCGGGCCCGGGCTCCGCCAGGCGTTCGGCGACGTTTGGGAGTGGACCTCGAGCGCCCACGCGCCTTATCCGGGGTACCGCCCGGCCGCCGGAGCCCTGGGCGAGTACAACG
Source organism: Anaeromyxobacter sp. (assembly GCA_035498135.1). Taxonomy (GTDB): domain Bacteria; phylum Myxococcota; class Myxococcia; order Myxococcales; family Anaeromyxobacteraceae; genus Anaeromyxobacter. The sequence goes on along the minus strand of DATKAL010000450.1, from coordinate 358 downwards.
GCAAGTTCATGGTGAGCCAGCTGGTGCTGCGCGGCGGCTCGTGCGCGACGCCCCGCGGGCACGTGCGCCCGAGCTATCGGAACTTCTTCTACCCGGACGCGCGCTGGCAGTTCTCCGGCGTGCGCCTGGCGGGGGACCTGTGATCGAGCCGGGGTCGGCGCTGGAGCGAGCGGAGGGGCCGGGGACGGCCCGGTTCCTCGAGGAGGCGGTGGCGGGGCTCTCCGCGGCGCGGAAGGCGATGTCGCCCAAGTGGCTGTACGACGAGGCCGGATCGCAGATCTACGAGCGGATCACCGAGGTGCCGGAGTACTACCCGACCCGCACCGAGATCGCCCTCCTCGAGGCCAGGGCGACCGAG
>DATKAL010000449.1:0-13786 GCA_035498135.1 Anaeromyxobacter sp. | reverse complement strand
GGCCACGCGGTCTCGCCCAGCCGCCACCACAAGCACACCTTCTACCTGGTCCAGAACGCGGACATCCCCGGCTTCTCCGACGCGGAGCGCCGGCTGGTGGCGCTGGTGGCGCGCTACCACCGCCGGAGCCACCCCGAGCGCCACCGCGAGGATCTGGAGCCGCTCTCCGCCGGCGAGTTCCGGACCGTGCGGCGCCTGGTGGCGCTCCTCCGGGTCGCCGACGCCCTCGACCGCAGCCACCACCAGCCCGTCCAGAATCTACGGATCGCCACCCGGGACGGGGCGGTCCGCATCGCGGCTCGCTGCCGCCACGCCCCCGACCTCGAGCTCTGGGACATGGCCCGGGAGGCAAAGCTCTTCCGCGCGGTGCTCGGCCGCCGCCTCGAGGTGGTGGCCTCCCGCGGGTAGAGCGGGCGCCGGCTTGCCCGGGGCGGAGGCGGGCCGTAGGCTCGACCCGTGGCCACCGCCCTCGTCTCCGCGCTCCTCGCCGCCGTGCTGGCGGCGGGCGCGCCGGCCGGCGCGGAGGCGCCTCCCGCGCTCCTCGCCGCCCTCCGCGAGGTCCCGGCCGGCGGCGCCCGGGCCGAGGCGGCCACCCGGCCGCTCCTGGGCGCGCCCTACCTCTCCTCGCCGCTCGGGGAGGGGTTCGGACGGGACCCCGATCCGCGGTTCCGGCTCGACGCCTTCGACTGCATGACGTTCGTGGAGACGGCGCTCGCCCTCGCGAGCGCGGGGACGGTGGAGGAGGCGGAGCGGGCCCTCGACGACATCCGCTACTCGGGCGCGCCCGCCTACGAGCGGCGGAACCACGAGGTGCTCTCCCAGTGGATCCCGGCCAACCTGGCCAAGGGGTGGATCGAGGAGGTCACCGCCGCGGCGGCGGGGCCGCTCGCCCGGCGGGAGGAGAAGGTCTACACCCCAGCCTCCTGGGAGGCGGTGCGCCGCGCCGGGAGGGCCATCCCCGGCCTCCCCCGGGAGCGGCTCCCGGTGGGCGCCTACGCGGTGGAGGTGGTCCCGCTCGCCGACGTCGCCGCGGCCCTGCCGGCGCTCCCCCGGACCGCGGTGGTCTTCGTGGTCCGGGCCGACGCGCCCGACCGCGCCACCCGGATCACCCACGCCGCGCTGCTCGTGACCGCACCCGACGGCAGCCGGCGCGTCCGCCACGCCACCTCCTCCCGCGGCTCGCCCCGGCTGATCGAGGAGGGGGTGACGGGCTTCGTCCGGCGGGAGTCGAGCGCCTGGCCGTCCTGGTCGATCGTCGGGCTGGCCTTCTTCGGCGTCCCCGACCGCTCCGCGCGGGTCGCGGCGCTCGGGGCGGGCCCTGGCCCCGCCGAGGACCGCGGGGACGAGGTCCCCTCGCGGTAGGCGGCGCCCGGCCGCAGGCGGGGGTCGACCCGATCCCCCCGGATGTCACAGGAATCCCGCCGCGGCCTCCCTGTTCATTTGACAGGCCGCCGCCCGGGCGTGAAATACCGCGGGCCCCCCGCCCGTAAGGTGGGGACCAGGGGTCATGATCGGATCGGAGCTCTCCACGGACGGCGCGGTGCTCGCGCGGGCGCTCGTCTCGCCCGCCAGCGGCCTCGCCCGCGTGGCGGGGCGGGGCCGCGCCGGCCTGGCGATCGCGGTCGCCACCGCCGCGGCCCTGGCCTCGGCGGCGGTGATCGTCCCGCGGGTGGACTACGGCGCCGCGGCCGAGGTCCAGGTGAAGCCGGGCGAGGAGCCGACCCCGTTCGAGCGCGAGCAGGCCGCGGCCACCGCCCGGAAGATCGGCCAGATCCGCGGCTGGGCGGGGGCGGCCGCGCTCCCCGCCCTGGCCGCGCTGGCCGCGGCGTCGCTCCTCTCCCTCGGCTTCCGGGTGGCGGGGGCGCGGCCGGGCTTCCGGCCCACCCTGGCGGTCACCGCCCACGGGCTCCTGCCGGTCTGGCTCGCCGGGATCCTCGCCATCCCCGCGGCGATCGCGCGGGCGCCCATCCCGCCGGACCAGGCCGCCCAGCTCCTCCCCTCGAGCCTGGCGGCGCTCCTCCCGCCCGGCGCGCCCGGCCCGCTGGCGGCGGCGCTCTCCGGCCTCGACCTCTTCGCGCTCGCCTCGCTCTGGCTCGTCTCGACGGGCATGGCGCGCGCCGCCGGGACCTCGCGGGCGCGCGCGCTGGCGGTGACCGTCCTGCTCTTCGTCGCCTGGATCGCCCTGCTCCGGGTCGTCCCCGCCGCCCTGGCGGCGAACGCGCCACCTCCCAGGCCCGGCCCCTAGCCCACCGCATGAGCCCTCTCCCCGCCGCGCTCCTCATCGCCCTGGCGGCGTCCGCCCCCGGCGCCGCCCCGCTCCCCCCCCTCACCCTCGACGACGCGCTCGCCCTCTCCGCCCGGAGCAGCGCCGAGCTGGCCGGCGCGCGCGCCGACCAGGACGCCTCCGCCGCCGACCGGACCAACGCCTGGTCGGGGGTGCTGCCGCGGCTCGACCTCTCCGCCAGCTTCGCCAAGAACCACGCCGGCCCCTCCCAGCCCAAGTACGTCTTCTTCGGCGGGCAGGCGTTCCCGGTGGCGGGCGGGCCGGCGACCACCACCTCCGACTACAACGCCGGGCTCCAGCTCGTCCAGCCGGTCTTCGACTGGCGGGCCTTCCGGGAGATCGACCGGGCGGGCGCCGCCGCCCGGGCCGTGGATCGGCAGTACGGCGAGGCCGTGCTCACCGTGGCCTTCACGGTCACGCAGCGCTTCTACGAGCTCCTCAAGGCGGAGCGGACGCTGGCGGTGCTGGAGGCGACCACCCGCCGCTCGGAGGAGCTGGTGGACCGGGCCGACGCGCTCTTCGCCGCCGGCCGGGCGCCGAAGAGCGAGACCTGGTCGGCGCGGGCCAACCTCTCCCAGGACCGGATCAACGCCGAGGCCCAGCGGATCCAGGTGGCCGCCGCCCGGACCGCGCTCGCCCAGGCGATGGGCACCCGCGACGCCGGCGAGGGCCTCGAGGTGGTGGCCCCGGCGACGCTCGACGCCCCGGGGATCCCCGACGCCGAGCCGCCCCCGCTCGCCGACCTGCTCGAGCGGGCCCGGGAGAAGCGTCCGACCCTGGGCGCGCAGCGGGCCCTGGTCGAGGCCTCCCAGGCGGCGGTGGGGAGCGCCCAGGCCGGGTGGTTCCCCACGCTCTCCGCCCAGGGCACCTACACCCGCAACGCCCAGAACCTGACCGGCGCCGGCGGCGTCTACGACGACCCGACCCGCGACTACACCGCCACCGCCCAGCTGGTGCTCTCCTGGAACCTCTTCGCCGGGCGGAGCACGCAGGCCGGCGTCCAGCGGGCGGAGGCGTCCCTCTCGCGGGCCCGGGCCGACCGGGACCGGACCGAGCTCCAGGTGGAGAAGGAGCTCGCCGACGCCCGCACCCGCGTGGTGACCCTGGGGCGCCAGATCGGACTCGCCACCGACGCGCTGCGCGTGGCGCGCGAGGCGCTGGCGCTCGCCGGCGAGCGGCTCCAGGCCGGCCTCGCGAGCCAGCTCGAGGTGCGCGACGCCTCCCTGAAGCTCACCCAGGCGGAGCTGGCGGTGGCCCAGACCCGCATCGATCACGCGGTCGCCGTGGCGGACCTGGCGCGCGCCGCCGGAGGAGCCTTCTAGATGCCCCCCCAGAACCCGAGCCCGCGCCCCTCCCCCCTGGAGCCCGATCGCCCCGCCCCGGAGGTGCCCACCCTCGCCCCGCCGCCCCCGGCGCGCATGAGCTGGCCGCGCCGCGCCGTGGCCGTCCTCTTCGCCCTGGCGGTGGCGGCGGTCACCGCCCTCTCGCTCCGGCCCCGGCCGCCCCCACCCATCCCCATCCAGGCGGCCACCGCGCGCCGTGCCCCGATCACCCGGCTGGTCACCGCCGGGGGGAAGCTCCAGGCGGCCACCGAGGTGAAGCTCTCCTCGAACATCTCCGGCGACCTCCTGGAGCTCACGGTGAAGGAGGGCGACCGGGTGCAGAAGGGCCAGGTGCTCGGACGCATCGACTCCCGGCGCTACGCCGCCCAGGTGGCGCAGCAGGACGCCAACCGCGCCAGCGCCGCGGCCGACCTCCAGCTCGAGAAGGTGAAGGTGGTCCAGCTGGAGCAGGAGCTCGGGCGGGTGGAGCGGCTGGCCGCGACCGGGAACGCCTCCAGCGCCGAGCTCGACACCGCCCGCTCCAACCTGGCCGCCGAGCGGGCCCGCCAGGACTCCGCCCAGGAGCGGGTGGCCCAGGCCGAGGCGGCGCTCTCCGAGGCGCGCCACGCCCTCTCCCTCACCACCCTGGTCGCCCCCATCGACGGGATCGTCACGCAGAAGCAGAAGCAGGTGGGCGAGCGGGTGCGCGGCTCGGACTTCTCCGAGGACGTGATCCTGGTGATCGCCACCCTCTCCCAGATGGAGGCCAAGATCGAGGTGGGGGAGCACGAGGTGGTGTTCGTGAAGATCGGCGATCCGGCCGAGATCGAGATCGACGCCTTCCCGGAGCGGAAGTTCCCCGCCCAGGTGGTGGAGGTGGCCCGCAACGCCACCGTGAAGAACCAGGGGACGGACGCGGAGGTGACCACCTTCTTCGTCCGGCTCGCCCTCACCGAGCCGGTGCCGGGCGCCCTCCCGGGGATGAGCGCCCAGGCGTCGATCGCCACCGACACCCGCGAGGACGCGGTGGTCGTGCCCATCCAGGCGGTGACCGTGCGGCAGGAGAAGGAGGTGGAGGGCGGCCCGGCGCCCACCGAGCGGCCGCTGCCCCAGGCGGCGCCGGCGGCGGGCAAGAAGCCCAGGCGCGAGCCCACCCGCAAGGTGGTGTTCGTGATCGAGAACGGCGTGGCGAGGCTCCGCCCGGTGGAGACCGGGCTGGCCAGCGACAGCGACATCGAGATCACCGCCGGGCTGAGGGAGGGGGAGAAGGTGGTGGAGGGGCCCTATCGGATCCTCTCCCGCGAGCTGGCCGACGGGAAGCCAGTGACCGAGGAGCAGCCCGGGAAGAAGGGCGCCTCCGGGGAGAAGAAGGCTCCGTGAGCGGCCCGCTCATCGCGGTGGAGGGGCTGCACCGCCACTACCGGGTGGGCGGCGAGATCGTGCGCGCCCTGGACGGCGTCTCCTTCGCCATCGCGCGGGGCGAGTGGGTGGCGATCGTCGGCCAGTCCGGCTCCGGCAAGTCCACCCTGATGAACGTGATCGGCTGCCTGGACACGCCCACCTCCGGGAGCTACCGGCTCGCCGGGGCCGACGTGGAGAAGCTCGCCGACGACGCCCTGGCCGACCTTCGCAATCGCGAGATCGGCTTCGTCTTCCAGACCTTCCAGCTCCTCCCCCGCGCCAGCGCCCTGGCCAACGTCGAGCTCCCCCTGGTCTACCGCGGCCTCCCGCGGCGGGAGCGGCGCGCCCGGGCCGAGGCGGCGCTGCGCGCGGTGGGGCTCGAGAACCGGATGCACCACCGGCCCAACGAGCTCTCCGGCGGGCAGCGGCAGCGGGTGGCCATCGCCCGGGCGCTGGTGGGGGACCCCTCGCTCCTCCTCGCCGACGAGCCGACCGGGAACCTGGACTCGGCCACCGGGGAGGAGATCGTCCGGCTCTTCGCCGAGCTGCACACCCGCGGCCACACCATCCTCCTCGTGACCCACGAGCCCCGGCTGGCGGCCCGCTGCCCGCGGGCGATCCGGCTCTCCGACGGGCGGGTGGTGGGCGACGGGCCGGGCGCGGAGGTGGCGGCGGCCGGGCCGGCCCGGGTGGTGCCAGCGTGAGGCGCGGCTGGCGCGCGCTCCGGCGCGGCGCGGTCCGGGCCGGCGCCGAGACCTCCGAGGCGGTCCGGATCGCCGTGCAGGCCCTGGCCGGCGCGCGGCTGCGGAGCTTCCTCACCACCCTGGGGATCGTGATCGGGGTGATGACCGTGATCGCGATCGTGGCCATCATCCAGGGGCTGAACCGCTCCTTCGAGGCCCAGATCGGGAACCTGGGGGCCCACACCCTCTACGTCTCCAAGTTCAAGTGGTTCAACACCTCCGACGAGTGGTGGGAGATGCGCAACCGCAGGAACCTGGGGCGCCCGGAGCTCCAGGCGGTGGAGCGCGAGGCGGCCTCCGCGGTGGCGGTCGCCCCCATGGCCCAGCTGCGCGGGACGATCGTCCGGGCCGACAAGGAGGCCCCCTTCATCCTGGTGATCGGCACCACCGCCCGCTACCTCGACACCAACGGCGTGCAGATCGCCCACGGCCGCTTCCTCAGCGACGTGGACGAGGGGCTCTCCCGCTCCAGCATCGTGCTCGGGGCGGACGTCACCGACCGGCTCTTCCCCGGCTTCCGCCCCGAGGAGATCGTCGGGCGGAAGGTGACCGTCGAGGAGCGGCCGTTCACCGTGGTGGGGCTGGTGGCCCGGCGGGGGCGGATGCTCGGCCTCAACATGGACACCAACGTGATGGTGCCCTACTCCACCTTCCTCCGCGACCTGGGGAGCAAGCGCTCCATCACCATCGCGGTGGCCACCGAGCCGGGGAAGCTGGAGGCGCTCGAGGACGAGCTGGTGGGGATCCTGCGCCGGGTGCGGCACGTGCCGCCGGGGAAGAAGGACGACTTCGCCGTCAACAAGCAGGACCAGATGATCCGGATGTACGAGCAGCTCACCGGCGCCCTCTACGGCGTGGCGATCGGGGTGGGGCTCATCACCCTGGTGGTGGGCGGGATCGGGATCATGAACATCATGCTGGTCTCGGTCACCGAGCGGACGCGGGAGATCGGGGTCCGGCGGGCCCTGGGGGCGCGGCGGCGGACGATCCTCCTCCAGTTCCTGGTCGAGTCCTCGGTGGTGGCGGCGCTGGGCGGCGCGGCGGGGACCGCCCTCGGGCTGGGGGTGGCGCAGCTGGTGGCGGCCCTCACCCCGCTCGCCGCCGCCGTCACCCCCTCGGCGGTGGGGCTCGGGCTCGGCTTCTCCGCCGCGGTGGGGCTGATCTTCGGCTCCTGGCCGGCCTGGCGGGCGGCGCGCCTCGATCCGGTGGAGGCGCTGCGCTACGAATGACCGCCCTCCTCGACACCGTGGCGATGGCCCTCGCCACCCTGCGGGCCAACGTGCTCCGCTCGATCCTCACCCTGCTCGGGATCGTGATCGGGGCCACCACGGTGGTGGCGATGATGTCGCTCACCGAGGGGCTCCGGCTCAAGCTCGACTCCGACTTCTCGGTGCTCGGCGCGGGCGCCTTCGTGATCTCGAAGTACCCGGCGGTGAGCTTCGGGCCCATGGACTGGCGCAAGTACGAGCGGCGCCGGAACCTCACCCGCGAGGACGCCGAGGCGCTCCGCGGCCTCCCCCACGTGGCCCACGTGTCCATCGAGGAGTCGATCTGGAAGCCGGAGCGGCTCGCCACCCGGGAGCGCGAGACCAAGACCAACATCACCCTCTCCGGGGTGAACGTCGACTGGGAGCAGACCAGCGGCCTGCAGGTGGCCCGCGGCCGGTTCCTCTCCGAGGGCGACCTGGAGCTGGGCCGCCGGGTGACCTTCATCGGCCCGGAGGTGGCCGACATGCTGTTCCCCGGCGAGGAGCCGGTGGGCCGCGAGGTGCGGATCCGGGGGGTCCCCTTCGAGGTGGTGGGGGTGGCGGAGCGGCGCGGCTCGATCCTCGGGCTCGAGTCCAAGGACGGCTTCGCGGCCGTCCCCTGGACGGCCTACGAGGCGGCGCTGGGAAGGGCCCGGGACCTGGTGCTCGGGGTGTCGGCCACCACCCCCGACGCCGCCGGGAAGGCGATCGACGAGACCACCGCCGTCCTCCGCCGGCTGCGCGGGGTGGCCCCCGACGAGGAGAGCGACTTCGAGATCTTCTCCAACGACTCGCTCTCCGAGACCTTCGACAGCCTCGCCACCCTGGTGGGCGCCGCCACCTTCGGCGTGTGCGCCCTGGCGCTCCTGGTGGGCGGGATCGGCATCATGAACATCATGCTGGTCTCGGTCACCGAGCGGACGCGCGAGATCGGGATCCGCAAGGCGCTCGGGGCCCGGCGGCGCCGGATCCTCTCCCAGTTCCTGGTCGAGGCGGTGACCCTCTCCGCCCTGGGCGGGCTGGCGGGCGTGCTCGCCGGCGCCGGCATCGCGGTGACCGCCCGCGAGGTGTTCCAAGTTCCGGCGAGCATCCCGGCCTGGGCGGTGGTAGTCTCCCTCGCCGCCGCCTGCGGGACCGGCCTGCTCTTCGGGATCTACCCCGCCGCCCGGGCCTCGAAGCTCGACCCGGTCGAGGCGATGCGCATCGAATAGGAGAAGACCGGCGCGTGGATCGAGCGAAGCTCCTCAAGGAAGTCCGTGGCTGGACGATCACCATCCTCGCCGTGCTCGCCTTCCGCACCTTCCTCTACGAGGCGGTGTACATCCCCTCCGGCTCGATGATCCCCACCCTGCAGATCGGGGACTACGTGATCGTCGAGAAGTGGGCCTTCGGCGCGCGGCTCCCCTTCACCGCCACGGCGCAGGCCACCTGGGCCTCGCCGAAGCGGGGGGACATCGTGGTGCTCCTCGCCCCCCCGGGCAACCGCACCAGCGACGACCTGATCAAGCGCGTGGTGGCGGTGGGCGGCGACACGGTCGAGATCCGGGAGGGCCACCTGGTGGTGAACGGGAAGCCCTCCCCCTTCGAGCGGGTGCCAGGGGCGTGTTCCTACTGGAACCGGGTGGAGAAGGCGGATGGGGGGGAGTGGCGCGAGGAGCCCTGCGTCGACTTCCTCGAGCAACTGGGGCCGCACCGCTACCACACCTACTGCACCCCCTACCTCTCCTGCGGCGACGTGGAGGAGCAGCGGGTGCCCGAGGGGACGGTCTGGCTGGCGGGCGACCACCGGGACCACTCGGCCGACAGCCGGGTCTTCGGCCCGGTGCCGGTGGGGCGCATCAAGGGGCGCGCCTGGATGGCGCTCGTCTCCTGGGGCCCGCACGGTCCCCGCTGGGACCGGCTCTTCCACAACGTGCAGCATTGAGACGGGGCTGCGCCCCGCCCCGCCGAGCCAAGCTCGTCGGGGCCCCACCCTGCTCGCTGGGTCCCTTGCACCGTGGCGGCGGCCTTCGCCGCCCTCGCCACGGTGCCCCAGCGCGCTCGCCTCGCTCGCGTCGAGACGGGGCTGCGCCCCGCCCCGGCTGCGCTGGGGCCCCCTCCCCGCCTCCCTTCAGGAGCCTGCGAGCAGGCGAGCCGCGACGCGTGCGGCCTCGGCGGCGCGCGGCACCGCCGCCGCCACCGCCGGGCCGAGCCCCTCGCCGACGGTCTCGAGCTCCTCGACCTCGATGGCCACCAGGTGGATCCGGGCCGGCACCGGGGCGCCCGCCGCCCTGGCGAGCGCCAGCGCCGAGGGGAGCCCGATGGCGTGAGGCGACGGGCCGCCCGGCGCGTGCAGCGCCTCGAGGGGGAGGGAGTGGACGGTGCCGGGCGGGTGGGCGCCGGTCCGGACCGCGTCCACCACCACCACCCGGGTGAACCCCTCCATCTCGTCGAGGAGGTAGAGGCCCGCCGCGGCGCTCCGGCGGACGGTCACCCCGGGCTCGGGCGCGGCCTCGAGAAGGTCCGCGACCCGGAGCGCGACCGCGTCGTCGCGGCGGAGGGCGTTCCCCAGGCAGAGGATCAGGATCGGTTCCAGCGTCGGCTCCAGCGCGGACCTCCACTCCTCGCTCAGGCGTCGCCGGATGCGTCCGGCTCCGGGACCCGGCGCCGGATCACCTCGCGCACGGCGCCGTCCGGCCCGCGGATCGTCACCACCAGGGGCAGCTCGCCGGGCAGCGCGTGGGAGGCGCAGGCGTTGCATGGGTCGTAGGCGCGGAAGGCCATCTCGAGCAGGTTCAGCAGGCCGTCGTCCACCCGGCCGCCCCGGATCAGCCCGCGGGCCGCCTTGCGGATGGAGACCTGGACCGGGGCGGCGTTGTGCTGCGAGGCCACCACCAGGTTGACCGCGGTGAGGATCCCGTCCCGGTCGGCGGCGTAGTGGTGGAAGAGGGTCCCGCGGGGCGCCTCCACCGCGCCGACCCCCTCGGCCGGGCCGGAGAGCGGGGCAGGGACGCTGCGGACCTCCGTCCCGTCGAGGTCCGGGTCGCCGGCCAGGAGCTGGACCATCTCCGCCGCCTGGAGCGCCTCGACCAGCCGCGCCCAGTGAAAGGCGAGGGTCTGGTGGGCCGGCCAGCCGAGGGCCTCGAAGAGCCGCTGGCGCTCCGCCTCCGCCCGCGGGGTGGCCATCGCCCTGGCCACGTTGAGGCGGGCGAGCGGCCCGACCCGGTAGAGGCCGCTCCCCGCCCCCTCGGCGAAGCCCTTCCACCCCTTCTGCTTGAGGAAGGTGAGCTTGGCGTAGGTCCAGGGCTCCACCCGCTCGGCGACGTGGTCGAGCCAGTCCCGGGGCTCGAACAGCGCCAGCTCCTGCCCCGCCGGATCGATCACCCGGAGCCGTCCGTCGAGGAAGGCCAGCCGCCCCTCCCCGTCCACCATCCCCATCGAGTGGCAGCGGACCCGGAACACCTCGCTCTGGATCGCGGCGGCGTACTCCCGGTGCTCGAGCACCGCCTTGTGGAAGGAGTCGAGCGTGTCCTGGGCGAACTGGACCAGGCGCGGGCCGAGCTCCCGGGCCCGCTCCACCGTGACCCGCTCGACCGGCCGCGCGATCCCGCCCGGCAGGCAGAAGACCGGGTGCACCGTCCGCCCGGCCAGGGCGGCCATCAGCTCGCGTGCCTCCCGCCGCACGGAGAGGATCCGCTTCCCCAGGTCGGCGCCCACCTTGGCCAGCACCCCGAGGACGTTCCGCATGGGGGCGGGGGCCTTGGGGCCGGCGTAGAAGTCCGGCCCACCCATGAACCAGTAGTGGAGGAGGTGGTCCTCGAAGACGAAGAGGTTGTAGTAGAGGGCCTGGGCGCGGCGGGCGGCGGGCGGCGGCTCGACCCGGTAGAGGGCGTCGAGCGCCCGGGCGGAGGCGAGGTGGTGGGCGGCCGGGCAGACCCCGCAGACGTGGGCGGTGAGCTGCGGCATCTCCTCGGCCGCCCGCCCGACGCAGAACCGCTCGAAGCCGCGCAGCTCCGGCACCTGGAGGTAGGCGCTGGCCGCGTTCCCCTGCTCGTCGAGCAGCACCTCGATCCGTCCGTGCCCCTCGAGCCGGGTGATCGGGTCGATGGTGATCCGCCGGCTCATGGCCGCTCCTCCGGGCGGACGCGCCGCGGGAGCAGGCCGGCGGCGTAGGAGTAGCGCCAGAAGGTGCCGGCCGGGTCGGGGAGCGCGGCGGCCAGGGCCCGGAGCTCCTCCTCCCCGCCCTGGAGCAGCGAGGCGAAGGCGGAGAGCATCGCCGCCCCCGCGTCCCGGACCCCGTCGAGCGGGCCGAAGCAGCCGCGGCACGGCATCCCCGCCTCGACGCAGCCGGGCTGGCAACCCTGGCGCGTGCCCGGCCCGAGGCAGACCAGCCCCTGGGCGAGGAAGCAGCGCTCGTCGATCGGCGAGGTGGCGAGCCGCTTCAGGGCGCGGACCTCGAGCCGGTCGGGCCTCGTGTCCTTGCGCGGGCAGGCGTCGCAGAGCGAGGTGTTCGGGGCGAGGACCGCCCCGCGGGGCGGGAGGTCGCCGGAGAGGAGCCGGTCCACGGCCGCGTTGACCACCGCGGGCGAGGGCGGGCAGCCGGGGAGGGTGTAGTCCACCGCCACCACCTCGGCGAGCGGGAGGGTGCGGGAGAGGAGCACCGGGAGCGAGAGGTCGTGCCCGGCGGCGCGCACCGGCTGCCCGGGGAGGACCGCCTCCGGGTTGGAGACCGTCGGGGGGCGGCGGTAGGCCGCCTCGAGCAGCTCGGACCCCTCCGACATGTTGCCCAGCCCGACCACGCCGCCCATGTGGGCGCAGGCCCCGAAGGCCACCAGCACCCGCGCCTTCCGGCGGAGGAGCTGGGCCCACTCGTCCTGCTCGGTGAGCCGCACCGCCCCGTTCACGAAGGCCACGTCGATCCCGCCGTCCGGGAGGGCCTCGACGTCCTTCCTCTTGAAGTCGAGGGCCACCGGCCAGAGGACCACCTCGGCGCGCTCCAGGATCGAGGCGAACCCGTCGCCGAGATCGATCACCGCCTCCTCGCAGCCGCCGCAGGAGGCGTTCCAGTAGAAGGCCACCCGGGGCCTGCCGCCCGGCGCCCTGGCCTCCGGCGGAGGACGCGCCTCGATCCCGTCGAGCCGGTGCGGGGCCAGGTGGATCGCGTCCTCGACCGCCTCGAGGGCCCGCCGCCGGTAGGCGAGCGGGCCGAGCGCGCGGAGCTCTTCGGTCATTTCCCGCACCACCGCGGCGAAGCGCTCCGCCTCGCTCGCGCCCGCCCAGGCGAGCCGGAGCCGGGCCGGCTCGATCCCCGCCTGCTCCAGGGCCCGGGCGAGGACCGCGTGGCGGGCGGCGGCCCGGAGGTTCCCGTCGAGGTAGTGGCAGTCCCCCGGGTGGCACCCGGCCACCAGCACGCCGTCGGCGCCCTCCCGGAAGGCCTGGAGGACGAAGCCCGGCTCGACCCGCCCGGTGCACATCACCCGGACGGTGAGCAGGCTCTGCGGGTAGGCGAGGCGCTGCTGCCCGGCGCGATCGGCGGCCGAGTACGCGCACCAGTTGCAGAGGAACGCCACGATCCGCGGCTCGTACGCCATCCGCGGGCTCCTACGCCCCGGCCGCGAGGAGGGCGGAGATCTCGGCCGCGATCTGGGCCCGGGTGAAGTGGCGCGCGCTCGCCGCCCCGGTCGGGCAGGCGGCCGCGCAGGTGCCGCAGCCGCGGCAGTGGACCGCCTCCACCTGCGCCTTCCAGGAGCCGGGCTGGAACCGGATCGCGCCGAAGGGGCAGGCGCTGACGCAGATCCCGCAGCCGCCGCAGAGGGCCTCGTCCACCTCGGCGGCGAGGGGCTCGAGCGGCCGCCTCTCGCCGGGGACGAGCGCCGAGAGGATCTGCCCGGCGGCGGCGGCCCCGTCGCGGATCGCCTGGTGCACCGGGCGCGGCCCGGCGGCCGCCCCGGCCACGTACACCCCGGCGATCCGGGTGGCGGTGGGCTCGAAGGGGCTCGCCGAGCGATCGCGGGTGAACCCGTCCGCGCCCACCTCCAGCCGGAGCAGGGCGGCGAGCTCGGCCGCGCCCTCCGCCGGGAGGGCCTTCCCGTGCACCACCACCAGCTCGGCGGCCCGGAGCCCGTCGATCTCGCCCGAGCGGAGCCGCACCGAGAGCCCGCCCAGCACCGCCGAGATCCCTCCCGGCGCGAGCTCCCCGGGGACGAACTCGACCCCGTCGGCGGCGAGCTCGGCCGCGCCCCGGGCCAGGGCGGGGACCCGGTGCAGCCCGCCCGCCACCGTCACCTTCGCCTCGGGGACCTTGCGGCGCAGGAGCAGTGCGAGCTTCAGGATCTCGCGGGCGGCGAGGTCGGCGTCCCCCTCCTCGCCGGCGGCGACGGCGAGCAGGATCGAGCGCGGGGCGACGCCCCGGGCGCCCTGCACCTTCCCGCCGGTGGGGCCGTTCGGGTGGAGCATCCGCTCGAGCTGGTAGGAGGAGATGACGCCCTCCGGCCCGCTCACCGGCCCGGGCCGGAGCCCGGTCGCCACCACGATCGCCCCCACCTCGACCGACCGCTCGCCCGCAGGCTCGTCCAGCCGGACCGCCCCGAAGGCGCAGGCGGCGGCGCAGGCGTCGCACGCCTTGCCCGAGGCGCGCAGGCACGCCTCCCGGTCGATGGCGGAGACGTGGGGCAGGCAGCCGACGTAGGCGAGGTGGATCGCCTTGCGCCGGCCCATCCCCGCGGCGTACGGATCGGGGGCCGAGGCCGGGCAGACCTCGGCGCAGGCGCCGCAGCCCAGGCAGGCGGCCGGGTCCACGCTCCGCGGCCG
>DATKAL010000448.1:0-6902 GCA_035498135.1 Anaeromyxobacter sp. | reverse complement strand
CGGTGGTGCTGGTGCACGACGCCGCCCGGCCCTTCGCCAGCGCCGGACTGGCGGCGCGCGTGGCCGCGGCCGCCGCCCGCGACGGCGCTGCCCTGGCGGCGCTGCCGGTCACCGACACCGTGAAGCGGGCCGGCCCGGGGGAGGCGCCGCGGGTCGCCGAGACGCTCGATCGGCGCGCTCTCTGGCTGGCGCAGACCCCGCAGGGCTTCCGGCGCGAGCTGCTCCTCCGCGCCTTCGAGGCAGCGGGGGCGGAGGCCTCCGCGGTCACCGACGAGTGCGCCCTGGTGGAGCGCCTGGGCGCCCCCGTGACCCTGGTGCCGGGCGAGGCCGGGAACTTCAAGATCACCGGGCCCGACGACCTCGCCCGGGCCCAGGCGCTGGTCGAGGCGCCGGTGGCAATGGGGGTCGGCTACGACACCCACCGCTTCGCCGCCGGGCGCCGCCTGGTGCTGGGCGGGGTCGAGTTCGAGGGCGACGGGCTCCTCGGCCACTCCGACGCGGACGTCTGCGCCCACGCCATCGGGGACGCGATCCTCGGGGCGGCCGGGCTCGGGGACCTGGGCCGGCACTTCCCCGACACCGACCCGCGCTGGAAGGGGGCCTCCTCGCTCGCGCTGCTCCGCGAGATCGCCGGGAAGGCGGCGGCGCGGGGCTGGCGGGTGGGCAACTGCGACGTGACCCTGGCGGCCCGCCGGCCGAAGATCGCCCCCCGGGCGGAGGAGATGCGCGCCCGCCTGGCGGAGGCGCTCGGGATCTCGCCCGGCCAGGTGAACGTGAAGGCCACCACCGGGGAGGGGATGGGGTTCGTGGGGCGCGAGGAGGGGATCGCCGCCCACGCGGTGGCGCTGCTGGTGCGGGGCGGACGATGAGCGGGGGGTCCGGCCGCGAGGAGGCGTTCTTCGAGGGCGCGCCGCCGCCGCCCACCCCGCGCCGACCCTCGCCGCTCCTCGCCCGCTCGCCCGGCCTGGCGGCGCTCGTGCTGGTGGCGGCGGGCTGGCTGCTCTGGTCGCTCCTCCCCGACACCCTCTACTTCCTCGCCTCCCGGACCCCGATCGACCTGGGTGGCCCGGGCGCCTACCGGCTCGAGGCCGCTCGCGAGAACCGGCTGGCGCAGATCCGCGGCGAGCTGGTCGAGCAGGTCCAGGTCACCGAGGCGCGCAGCGGCGCCCAGCGGACGGTCGGCCGGCTGGCGGGGACGAACCTCCTCGTGGACCGGCCCGGCCGCGGCGGGCCGCCGGTGTTCGAGGGGCGCATCCTGCCGGCCCGGGCGCGCGCCGACTACGCCGAGGTGGCCCGGGTGATGCGGGCGCGGGGCTCGCCGCTGGGCGAGGCCTGGCTGGTGCTGCGGGACGGGGAGCGGCCCCGGGAGCGCCCCTGGCCGGCCGTCGGCGCGCTCGTCTGCCTGGCGCTCCTGGCCGTGAACCTCCGGGCGCTCGTGCGGGCGCTCCACCCCTGACCTCGAGGACGCGATGAGCATCCAGGTGCACGACACCCTCACCGGCAGGAAGCGCGAGCTCGTCCCCGTCGAGCCGGGGAAGATCCGCTTCTACGCCTGCGGCCCGACGGTCTACGACCTCTCCCACATCGGCCACGCCCGCAGCTACGTGGTCTGGGACGTGGTGGTCCGCCACCTGCGGGCGCGCGGCTACCAGGTGCGGTACGTCCGGAACTTCACCGACGTCGACGACAAGATCATCAAGCGCGCCGCGGAGCGGGGCGAGGACCCGGTGCAGCTGGCCGACCGGTTCGCCCGGGCCTACGACGAGGACATGGACGCCCTCGGGAACCTCCGGCCCGACGTGGCGCCGCGGGTGTCCGGGCACGTCCCCCAGATCGTGGCGATGATCGAGACCCTGGTCGCCAAGGGGTTCGCCTACGCCGCCGGCGGCGACGTCTACTACGGGGTCCGCAAGTTCCCCGACTACGGTCGCCTCTCGAAGCGCAACCTCGACGACCTCCTGGCCGGGGCCCGGGTCGAGCCGGGCGAGGCCAAGCGCGACCCGCTCGACTTCGCCCTCTGGAAGGGAGCGAAGCCGGGCGAGCCGGCCTGGGACTCCCCCTGGGGGAAGGGCCGGCCCGGCTGGCACATCGAGTGCTCGGCGATGACCCTTGCGCACCTCGGCGCGCCCATCGACCTGCACGGCGGGGGCAAGGACCTGGTCTTCCCCCACCACACCAACGAGATCGCCCAGTCGGCGGCGGCGGTCGGGGACGGGCGCACCGCCGAGAGCTTCTGCCGGTACTGGATGCACCACGGGTTCGTCGAGATCGACGACCAGAAGATGTCGAAGTCGCTGGGCAACTTCTTCACCATCCGGGACGTGCTGGCTCGCTTCGACGCCGAGGGGCTCCGCTTCTTCCTCCTCGGGACCCAGTACCGGCGCGACTTCAACTTCTCCGACCAGGTGCTGGGGGAGGCGGAGAAGCGGCTCGGGGCGCTCTACGAGACGCTGGAGAAGGCCGACGCGCTCGGCGCGGACGCGCCGCCGGCGCCCGCCGGGGCGCTGGTGGAGGGCGCCCTCTCCGCCCTCGACGACGACTTCAACACCCCCCAGGTGCTGGCCCTGGTGGCGGACGCCTTCACCGCGGCCAACGCCCTCGCCGACCGGAAGGGGAAGAAGTCCCCCGAGGACCGGGCCCGGCTGGCCGGCTTCGCCCGCGACGCGCGGGAGGTCGGGCGGACGCTCGGGGTCCTGCAGCGGCGCCCGGAGGAGGCGCTCCTCGCCCTCCGGACGCGCGCAGCGGCGCGCCGGGGGATCGACCCGACTGCGGTGGAGGCGCGGATCGCGGAGCGGGCGGCGGCGCGGGTCGCCAGGGACTTCGCCCGCTCGGACGCGATCCGGGACGAGCTCCTCTCCCAGGGCGTCGCGCTGATGGACGGGCCGCGCGGGACGACCTGGAAGGTGGAGTGAGCCGGCCGGGGAGGCCGGCCGGTCCCTACTCGAAACCCTCGGGCAGCGGCTGCGGGCCCGGCACGATCCCGGCGATGTCCGGGTCCTCGCCGGGCGCGTGGGGCTGATCGCCCCGCTCCGCCCGCTCGCGCTTGCGCTGCTCGCGCCGCTCGTCCTTCTTCTGCTGCTTCTCGCGGCGAGCGGCCTCCTTCTGCCGCTTCGTCGCTCCAGGGTGGAATGCCATGTTGTTCCTCCGGGATGCCTTGGCTCAGAAACGCGAAGGCCCGGCCGGGTGGCCGGGCCCCACGTGACGGCTGCGCCCCGGGGGCTATACCGCCCGGACGTTCGCCGCCTGGAGGCCCTTCGGGCCCTTCTTCACCTCGAACTCCACCCGCTGCCCCTCCTGCAGGGAGCGGAAGCCCTCGGACTGGATCGCGGTGTGGTGGACGAACACGTCCTCCCCGCCGCCGTCCTGAGAGATGAAGCCGAAGCCCTTCGCGTCATTGAACCACTTCACGGTACCACTGGCCATCTGCACACTTCTTTCGTGTTCACGCGGGATGCACTTCCCGCCGGGCCCGAGCCAAACACTGGCGTGGGACGGGCAACAACCTAGTCGGCGGACTGCAAAAAGTCGAGCAGGAATCGAGGGGAGCCGCCCGTCGCGCGAGGTCGGCCGCGGCCGGGCGCGGGGAGGGGAGCGGTCACCGCATTCCCCATCCGGGCCCAAGGCGGGGCGCGATCGCGGGCCCGGATCGGAGCGGAGCGGTTACATTCCTGGGCCGTGCCCTTCGACCTGCAGAGCGCCTTCCGACCCACCGGCGATCAGCCGCGCGCCATCGCAGAGCTGATCGAGGGGCTGCGCCGCGGCGATCGCCACCAGGTGCTCCTGGGCGTGACCGGCTCGGGAAAGACGTTCACCGTCGCCAACGTGGTGGCCGAGGTGCGGCGCCCCACGCTGGTGATGGCGCACAACAAGACCCTGGCGGCCCAGCTCTACGGGGAGTTCAAGGAGCTCTTCCCCACCGCCGCCATCCACTACTTCGTCAGCTACTACGACTACTACCAGCCCGAGGCCTACGTCCCTTCGACCGACACGTACATCGAGAAGGACTCGTCCATCAACGACGAGATCGACCGGATGCGGCACGCGGCCACCCACGCCCTCCTCACCCGGAACGACGTGTTGATCGTCGCCTCGGTCTCCTGCATCTACGGCCTGGGCACGGCCGAGGCCTACTACGGCCTCCTCCAGCAGATCGCCCGCGGCCAGGAGTTCCTGCGCGACCGGTTCATCCGCTCCCTGATCGACATCCAGTACGAGCGGAACGACCTCGACTTCCACCGCGGCACCTTCCGGGTGCGCGGCGACACCATCGAGGTCTTCCCGCCGTACGAGGAGGACCGGGCGGTCCGGATCGAGTTCTTCGGGGACCTGGTCGAGTCGATCCACGAGTTCGATCCGCTCCGCGGGATCACCCTGGCCGAGCTCGACAAGGTCGCCATCTTCCCCAACAGCCACTACGTCTCGGCCCCGGAGACCCGGGCCCGCGCCCTGGCCGGGATCCGGGAGGAGCTGCGGGAGCGGCTGGGCGAGCTCACCGCCCGGAACAAGCTGGTGGAGGCGCAGCGGCTCGAGCAGCGGACGATGTTCGACCTGGAGATGCTGGAGCAGATGGGGGTCTGCCCCGGGATCGAGAACTACTCGCGCTGGCTCTCCGGCCGGAAGGCGGGCGAGGCGCCGCCCTGCCTGATCGACTACTTCCCCGACGACTTCCTCCTGGTGATCGACGAGTCCCACCAGACCGTCCCGCAGATCGGCGCCATGTACCGGGGCGACCGCTCGCGCAAGGAGACCCTGGTGGAGTTCGGGTTCCGCCTCCCCTCCGCCCTCGACAACCGGCCCCTCAAGTTCGAGGAGTTCGAGCGGGAGGTGGGCCAGGCGGTCTACGTCTCCGCCACCCCGGCCGCCTACGAGCTGGAGAAGGCCCAGGGGGTGGTGGTGGAGCAGATCATCCGCCCCACCGGGCTCACCGACCCGGAGGTGGAGGTCCGTCCGGCGGGCTCGCAGGTGGACGACCTCCTGGGCGAGGTCCGGAAGCGCGCCGAGGCGGGCGAGCGGGTCCTGGTCACCACCCTCACCAAGCGGATGGCCGAGGACCTGACCGAGTACTTCACCGACGTGGGGGTCCGCTGCCGCTACCTGCACTCGGACATCGACACCTTGGAGCGGAGCGCCCTGATCCGCGATCTGCGCCGGGGGGAGTTCGACGTCCTCATCGGGATCAACCTCCTGCGCGAGGGGCTCGACATCCCCGAGGTCTCCCTGGTGGCGGTGCTCGACGCCGACAAGGAGGGGTTCCTGCGGTCCTCGGTCTCGCTCATCCAGACCATCGGCCGCGCCGCCCGCAACGTGAACGGGCGGGTGCTCCTCTACGCCGACCACTCGACCGACTCCATGCGCCAGGCGATCGAGGAGACCGGCCGCCGGCGCGAGCTCCAGCGGGCCTACAACGCCGCCCACGGCATCACCCCGCAGACCGTGCGGCGCAACATCACCGACCTGGGGATGGCGGTGATCGAGGCCGACTACCTCACCGTCCCCATGGCGGCCGACGAGGGGGCGGAGTACCGCCCCGAGCAGATCCCGGAGATCGTCGCCGCGCTGGAGGGCGAGATGCGGGAGGCGGCCGAGGCGCTCGAGTTCGAGAAGGCGGCGCAGCTCCGCGACCGGATCCTCGCCCTCAAGGACCTGCAGCTCGGGCTCCCCGCCAAGGCGGCGGGCATGAAGGGGCTGCTGGGGAGCGGGGCGATGGCGGGCGCGGCCGCGGTGGGCAGGCTCACCGGCAGCCGGCGGCCGCCGCAGCGGCGCCGCCGGCGCTAGAGGGTCACGCCTCGCGACCCCGGGGGGTGGGGCGCGGGGCGGAGGGGGCCCGGGTGCGGAGGGCGCACCGCCGCCGCCCGGCCCTCCGGCCGGACGCCGCGCGGCACCGCCGAGAAGCGGCCCGCCCCCGAGATCGCGCCGAGGACGAGCGCGTCGACGGCGGGCTGGTCCCCCGCCCCGGGGTCGAGGAGGAGGGCAGGAGGGGCCTCCCCCATCGCCACGTCCTGCGTCCCGTCGGTGGGGGCGCCCTCGGGCCGGAAGCGGAGCTCCAGCCGGACGGGCGGGGGCGTGGCCGCGGCCGAGGCGGCGGACCCGTACGCCCAGGCGAGCGAGGCCGCAGCGCAGGCGGCGGCGGCGAGCAAGCTGATCGGCATCAAGCGGCGCTGGAGCATCGGGGTCCCCCTGCCGCCCCGCCCTGCAAGGATCATGAGCGCGCCGGGCCCCCGGGGCCTCGCGCCCGGCGAGACCCGCTCCGCCGCGGGGTTGCGCCCGCGGCGCGGCTCCGCGCGCCGGGGCCGGCGCGCTCCCATGGGTCGGCGTTGCCCCGGAAGCGAGCGCGGAGGTGCTTCGCGGCCCGATCCAGGCTAACTCTCCCTCCTCCGACCAGGAATGGACGCCGCCCTCCGCCAGACCCTCGAGGCCCTCCCGGCCGCCCCCGGCTGCTACCTGATGAAGGACCGCCAGGGCGAGGTGGTCTACGTGGGGAAGGCCTCGAGCCTGCGCTCGCGGGTCCGCTCCTACTTCGACGCCGGGCGGGGGGACGACCGGATCTTCGTGCCGCTCCTCGAGGACCTCCTCGGCGACATCGAGGTGATCGTCACCCGCTCCGACAAGGAGGCGGTGCTCCTCGAGAACGAGCTCATCAAGAAGCACCGGCCACGCTTCAACGTCCGGCTGCGCGACGACAAGGACTTCATCGTCCTCCGGCTCGACGAGCGCCACCCGTACCCGCGCCTGGAGGTCCGCCGCGCCCGGGAGAAGCGGCAGGCGGGGGCCCGCACCTTCGGCCCGTACTCCTCCGCCTCGTCGATCCGGGAGACCCTCCGGATCGTGAACCGCCACTTCCAGCTCCGCACCTGCACCGACCACGTCTTCTCCCACCGGCGGCGGCCCTGCATCCTCTTCCA
>DATKAL010000447.1:0-2927 GCA_035498135.1 Anaeromyxobacter sp. | reverse complement strand
CGAGGATGGCGAGGAGCGCCCGCTCGTCGTCGGGGAGGTTCACGGTGTCGAGCATCCGGGCCAGGACCTTGAGGTCCTGGAGGTCGCTCCGGAGGGCGTTGCGCAGCAGGTACATGGCGCGGGCCGGGCGCGCCCGGTCTAGCACGCGACCCCTCGCCTGTCACGGCGCGCACCCCGGGCCGGCGCCGCCCCGGCTGGCCGCGCCTCTCCGGTTGAATCGCGGCCGGCGACGTGCCATGGAGATCCGATGCGCGCGGTGGTGCAGCGGGTCTCGTCGGCCGAGGTCCGGGTCGCGGGCGAGGTGTCGGGCGCGATCGGCCGGGGCTTCCTCGTCCTCCTGGGCGTGGCCCGCGCCGACGCCGCCGAGGACGCCCAGGCCCTGGCCGACAAGGTGGCGGGCCTGCGCGTCTTCGAGGACGCGGCGGGGAAGATGAACCTCGCCGTAGCCGAGGTGGGCGGGGGCGTGCTGGTGGTCTCGCAGTTCACCCTCCTCGGCGACGCCCGGAAGGGGAACCGTCCCAGCTTCGCCGAGGCCGCGCCGCCCGAGGCGGCCGACACGCTCTACCAGGCGTTCTGCGCCCGGCTTCGCGAGCGCGCGCTGCCGGTCGCCACGGGCGTCTTCCGCGCCCACATGGAGGTGGCGCTGGTGAACGACGGGCCGGTCACCATCCTGCTCGACACGACCCGGCTCTTCTGACGCGAGGTGAACATGTCGGACTGTCTCTTCTGCAGGATCGTCCGCGGCGAGGTCCCGGCCAAGCTCGTGCACCAGGACGCGGACACGGTGGCCTTCCAGGACATCAACCCGCAGGCCCCGGTCCACCTCCTGGTGGTGCCCCGCAGGCACGTGGCGAACCTGAACGAGCTCGGGCCGGGCGACGAGGCCCTGGCGGGCAAGCTGCTCCGGGTGGCGGCGTCGCTGGCCAGGGAGCGCGGGCTGGCCGAGGGCGGGTGGCGCGCGGTGATGAACACCAACCGCGACGGCGGCCAGACCGTCTTCCACCTGCACGTCCACGTGCTGGGCGGGCGGCAGATGACCTGGCCGCCCGGCTAGAGCGCATGCCCGACGTCCGCCCACGAAGGAGCGTCCTCTACGTCCCCGGGGCGAACGCTCGCGCGCTCGCCAAGGCGGGGACCCTCCCCGCCGACGGCCTGATCCTCGACCTCGAGGACGCGGTCGCCCCCTCCGCCAAGGAGGCGGCCCGCGCCCAGGTGGTGGCCGCGCTGGCGGCCGGGCCGGCCGCGCCGGAGCGGCTCGTCCGGGTGAACGGGCTCGCCACGCCCTGGGGGGCGCGCGACCTGGCGGCGGTCGCCGCCGCCGGGGCGGACGGGGTCTGCCTGCCGAAGGTGGAGCGCCCGGAGGAGGTGGTGGCCGCGGAGCGCGCCCTCGCCGCGGCCGGCGCGCCCCCAGGCCTCGCCCTCTGGTGCATGATCGAGACCCCGCGCGGGGTGCTGGCGGCGGCCGAGATCGCGGCCGCCTCCCCGCGGCTCGCCGGCCTGGTGGCCGGGACGAGCGACCTCGCGAAGGACCTCGGCGCCCGCCCCACCGCCGGGCGGGCCGAGGTCCTGACCAGCCTGGGGCTCCTCCTCCTCGCGGCGCGCGCCCGCGGCCTCGCCGCCCTGGACGGCGTCCACCTCGCCCTCGACGACGGCGCGGGGCTCGAGGCGGCCTGCCGCCAGGGGCGGGACCTCGGCTTCGACGGGAAGACCCTCATCCATCCGGACCAGATCGCGGCCGCGAACCGGGCCTTCGCCCCCTCGGCGGCGGAGCTCGCGGTGGCGCGGCGGATCATCGAGGCCCACGCCGAGGCGGAGGCGGCCGGCCGCGGGGTGACGGTGGTGGACGGGCGGCTGGTGGAGGCGCTGCACGTGGAGGCGGCCCGCCGGCTGGTGGCGCTCGCCGAGGCGATCTCCGCCCGCGGAGCGGGTGGACAGAGGTAGGCCGCCTCCGTAGACTGAACGGCTCCCATGCGAGGCATCCGAGGGGCGACGCAGGCCGCCGCCAACACCGTCGAGGCGATCGAGGACTCGGTGATCGAGCTCTGCCGGGAGTTGACCGCGCGGAACGACCTCGATCCCGCCCAGATCGTCTGGGCGATCTTCACCGTCACCCACGACCTGGACGCCGACTTCCCGGCCCGCTCGGCCCGGCTCCAGGGCTGGAACGACGTCCCCATGATCTGCTCGCAGGAGATCCCGGTGCCGGGCTCGATGCCCCGGGTGATCCGGGTCCTCCTCCACGTCGACGGGGACGGCCCCCGCAACCACGTCTACCTCCGCGGCGCGCAGGCCCTGCGCCCCGACCTGCACGAGCGGCCCTGACCGAGGGCGATCGGGAGCGCGCGTGAGCCGGGGCAGGAGCGAGGGGGAGCGGACCGCGGCGGCTGCCGCCGGATCGCCCTACCCGCTCGCCGCCCGGGCCGCCCGGGCGGGCCGGACGGTGGTCGACGTGGGCGAGGGTCCCGGAGCGGTCCGGTTCGGCGAGGTCCCGGTCCCCATCATCGCCGGCCCGTGCGCGGTGGAGAGCTGGGAGCAGCTCGCCGCCGCCGCCTCGGCCGCCCGGACCGCCGGCGCCCGGCTGCTGCGCGGAGGAGCCTTCAAGCCCCGCACCTCGCCTTATGCCTTCCAGGGGCTGGGGGAGGAGGGGCTCCGGCTCCTCGCCCGCGCCCGGGCCGCCACCGGTCTCCCGGTGGTCACGGAGGTCATGACCGCCGGGGCGGTGGCGATGGTGGCCGAGTACGCCGACGCCCTCCCGATCGGCGCCCGGAACATGCAGAACACCGATCTGCTCCGGGCCTGCGGGCGCGCCGGCCGGCCGGTGCTGCTCAAGCGCGGCCCGGCGGCCACGGTGGAGGAGCTGCTCCTCGCGGCCGAGTACGTGCTCGAGGCGGGGAACCCCCGGGTGATCCTGTGCGAGCGCGGGATCC
>DATKAL010000446.1:0-3788 GCA_035498135.1 Anaeromyxobacter sp. | reverse complement strand
CGTCCTGGTCTACGACCTCGGCGGCGGCACCTTCGACGCCTCGGTCCTGGAGCTCTCCGACAACGTCTACGAGGTGGTCTCCACCGGAGGCGACACCTTCCTGGGCGGCGTCGACTTCGACAACCGGATCGTGGAGCGCTTCCTCGGCACCTGGCAGGAGACGACCGGCGAGCCCTTCGCCGGCGACCGGGTGGCGCTCTCCCGGCTCTTCGACGCCGCCGAGCGGGCCAAGTGCGCCCTCTCCGAGCGGAGCGTCTTCCCCGTCCAGCTCCCCTTCCTGGCGGTGCAGGCGGGGAAGCCGGTCTCCTTCGAGACCTCCCTCAACCGCGACGAGATCGTCGGCCTGGTGGGGCCGCTGGTCGAGCGCACCCTGGAGGTCTGCCGGGAGGTGCTGGCGGCCAAGTCGCTCAAGCCCGAGGACATCGACGAGGTGCTGCTGGTGGGCGGCCAGTCGCGCATGCCCCTCGTGCACCAGCGGGTCGGGGAGGCGTTCGGGAAGGCGCCCTCGCGCGCGGTCCACCCCGACGAGGCGGTGGCGATCGGGGCGGCGCTCCTCGCCCACTCCCTGGGGAGCGCCGAGGGCGTGGTCCTCATCGACGTCCTCCCCATGTCGATCGGGATCGGCCTCCCCGGCGGCCGGGTGAAGACCATCATCGAGCGGAACACCCCCCTGCCCACCCGCAAGCAGTACGGGCTGGCCACCACCCGCGACGGCCAGACGGACTTCGAGCTGGTGGTCCTCCAGGGCGAGGGGTCCGACGCCCAGGCCTGCGAGTACCTGGGGACGCTCCGGCTCGAGGGGCTCCCCCCCGGCCCGCGCGGCATGGTGAAGCTGGCGGTCACCTTCGAGCTCGGGGCGGAGTGCCTGCTCACGGTCACCGCCCGCGAGCTCAACACCAGGCGCCAGGTCCAGGCGGTGATGTCGGCGAAGGAGGGGCCGGAGGCGGCCCGGCGCAAGCTCGACCAGGGGATCTCTCGCGGCGCCACCGGGAGCTTCCCCATGGCGCCGGCGGCCGCCGGCCCGGGCCGGAACGGCACCCCTCCCCCGGCCCCGGCGCCGCGCCCCCACCCGCGCCGCGGCGGCCTGGGCGGGCTCCTCCGCCGGCTCTTCGGCCGGCCGCCCGAGGCGCGGTAGGCGCTTCTAGTCGCGCTCGGCGTCCGACTCGGCCGCGCCCGCCCCGGCGCGCCGCGCCTGCAGCCAGCGGAGCCAGATGGCGACGATCACCACGCTGACCGCGATCAGGATGTAGTGGCTGAAGCGGCCCGCCCAGCGGGCGGCCTCCTCGATGTTGGAGCCGAAGTAGAACCCGACGCAGACCCAGAGCGGCGCCGAGACCAGCGCCGCCGCCCCGTCGAAGAGCAGGAACTCCCAGTAGGGGAGGCGGGCGTGCCCGGCGGTGAAGTAGGTCGGCGCCCGGATGCCCGGCAGGTAGCGCGCGATCACCACCACCACGTTCCCCCGCCGCCGCATCAGCTTCTCGACCCGCTCCAGCTTCTCCGGGGTCACCAGGCGCCGCAGCGGCCGGAAGTCGGCCACCCGGGCCCCGAAGCGCCGTCCGGCCCAGAAGATCACCGAGTCGCCCGCCAGGATCCCGACCAGCCCCACCGCGATCATCAGGAGCAGCCCCTCGTCCCGGAGCATGCCGCCGAAGGTCGCCACCTCGAGGTCGGACTCGAGCCAGGCGAGGACGCCGCCAGTCACCAGGACCACGTCCTCGGGCATGGGGAGCCCGAACCCGCACAGCACCAGCACGAGGAAGACGAACCCGTACCCGAACTGGAGGGAGTAGCCCCCGAGCAGATCGACCAGCCGTCCCAGCATCCCCGTTGGCGTCCTTTCCGGGACCCGCTTACCGCATCCCGGGGCGCCCGTCACCGATCGCGTGGCGGGGGCTCGTCCGCGGCGAGCGAGGCCAGCGCCTCAGCCTGGCTTCCGCCCCGCCAGCTCGCGGAGCGCCTCCCGGCCGTCCGAGGCGCGGGCGGCGAGGTCGGCGGAGATGGCCAGGGCGAGCTTGAGGCAGGCCTGCGGCTTCTGCGCCTGGAGCCGGAGGAAGTCGCGCTGGGCGAGCTCGAGCACCTCGCACTGGGTGACGGCCACCGCCGACACCAGGCGCACGCTCCGCCCGAGCAGCGCCAGCTGGCCCAGGACCTCGCCCTGCCCGAGGACCGCCAGCTCGCGCTCGCCGTCGCCGGCGCGCTGGGTGATCCGGACCGTGCCCGACTTCACGATGAAGAGCTGCTCGCCCACCATGTTCTCCACGAACAGGGGGGTGCCGGCCGGGACCGCCTTCTCCCGGGCGATCGAGGCGAAGATGCGCAGGCCGTTCTCGGTGAACTCGCGGAAGAGCGGGGTGCGCTGGAGCACCTCGAGCGCGGTCACGGCGAACCCCGCTCGGCGCGGTGCCGCGCCGCGTAGGCGACGTAGCTCGCCGCGCTCCGCGGCAGGAAGGCGAGCTCGTCCGGGGTGAGCGGCCGCTTCGCCCGCGCCGGCGCGCCCAGCACCAGGGTCCCGGGCGGGACCACCGCCCCGGGCGGCACCAGCGCCCCCGCGCCCACCATCGCGTCCGGGCCGATCACCGCGCCGTCGAGGACGATCGCGCCGATGCCGATCAGGCAGCGATCCCTCACCGTGCAGCCGTGCAACACCACCCGGTGACCGATGGTGACGTCGTCGCCGATCACCGTCGGGTGCGTGGCGGTGGTGACGTGCACCACCGTCTGGTCCTGGAGGTTGGTGCGCGCGCCGATCCGGATGGAGTTGACGTCGCCCCGGACGACCGTCCCGTACCAGACCGAGGAGTCCTCCCCGATCTCGACGTCGCCCAGGATGGCGCTCCCCTCCGCGACGAAGACGGAGGGGTGCAGCCGAGGCGAGGCGCTCCCGTACCGCCGGATGAGGGTCATCGCGGGCCGATGCTAGCCCGCGCCGGGTCGGCGCCGCAAGAACGCGGCGGCGAGCGCGGGCCCCACGATCGTGGCTCCCGCGAGCGCCCCGGCGCTGTCCGCCGCCCAGTCGAGCGGGTCGGCGTCGCGGCCGGGGACGAAGGACTGGTGCCACTCGTCGCTCGCGCCGTAGAGGCTCGCCAGGACGGCCGCGAGCAGCGCCAGGCGCCAGGCGCGCGGGCCCCGGCCGCGGAGGGCGACGAAGAGGAGCGCCCCCAGCCCGGCGTACTCCAGGGCGTGGAGGACCTTGTCCCGCGCCAGCCAGGCGCGGGGCAGGAACGGGAGCGGGTTCGCCTGGGAGGAGAGCCAGAAGATCAGGCCGGCGTAGGCGAGGACCAGGATCCAGGCCCCGACCCGCCGCGGGCGCGGCGCGGTCGCCGATCCCTCGCCCGCCGCGGTCATGCGGGCACGCCCGAGAGCGAGCTGCCCCCGGCCCGCGTGACCCGGACCGGGACCAGCGCGCCGGCCGGCGCCTCGGCCTCGGAGGCGGCGAGGTGCACCACCCGGTTCTCGGGGGTGCGCCCGACCCGCTGGCCCGGATCCTCCGACGGCCCCTCCACCAGCACCTCCACGGTGCGCCCGAGCTCGCCCGCCAGGATCTCGGCGGCGATCCGGCGCTGCGCGGCGAGGAGCCGCTCGAGCCGGGCCACCGCGCGCTCCCGCGGGACCTCCTCCCACCCCTGCCCCGCGCCGAGGCGCCGGGCGGCGACCGTGTGCGGGCGCGGGCTGAAGACGAAGGCGAAGCTCTGCTCGAACCGGGCCCGCTCCAGGAGGGCGAGGGAGGCCTCGAAGTCCTCCTCGGTCTCCCCCGGGAAGCCGACGATGAAGTCGGTGGTGATGGCGAT
>DATKAL010000445.1:0-4241 GCA_035498135.1 Anaeromyxobacter sp. | reverse complement strand
CCGCGAGCGCCGGGAGCCCCGGGGCGAGCGGCGCGACCGAGACCGCGGGCCCCGCCACGGCGGCGACCGCGGGCGCCGGGGCGGCGGCCACCGCCGCTAGGGTGCCTCCCGCAACCCGGGCCGTCGCGAGCGAGCGAGCCTGAGCACCGGGCGGGGCACCCGACGCCCGAGCACCGCAGGCGTGCCTTCAGGCCCGTCGAGGAGCGCAGGGAGGAGGCTGCTCCGCGAATGCCGGGATCGCTCGCCGCAGCAGGTCCGGGGTCACGGGATGCGCTCCGGGACCCGCCTACCGCCCCGCCTTCTCCCCCCGCTCCAGCCGCTCGACCCGGTCGTCCCGGAGGAAGGCGCGCCGCCTCCCGCCGGGCCAGGTCCACTCCTCGGTGCCGGCGGGCCGGTCGATCTTCTTCCGCTCCGGCCAGCCCCAGGCCAGCTCCAGGGCCCGCGGCCCCATCCCCTCCGTCGCCTGCTTGTGCAGGACGGCGTCGCGCTGCTCCTGGGGGAGGGCGGCGAGCGCGGGCGAGGGATCGTCGGCGGCGAGCAGCCGGTCCAGCTCCGCCCGGACGTCCTCCAGGGAGGCGGCGGTCTGGGAGAGGACGATCACGTAGGGGCGCGGCTCGCCCGCCGCCCGCACGTAGGCCCAGGGGTGGTAGCGGGGCGTCATCAGGACGCGCTCGGCGATGAGCCAGGCGGTGGGGAACTCGAGCTTCTCGATGCGGAGCGGGGTGCCCGGCGGCAGGATGCGCACCACCGGCGGCGGGGGGATGGGCTCGCCGCCGGCGGTCTCCACCAGGTCGAGCTCGGCCGCGGGCTGGTCGGTGAGCAGGAGCTTGGTGGTGTCGCCCCAGAGCGGGAAGGCGTAGGCGGCCACCCGCAGGTAGCGCTGCTGGCCGGGGAGCTCGGCGTCCACCCGGGCGCGCTCGGCGTCGGGGAGGGTCGCGGGCGGGGTGCAGGCGGCGAGCGGGAGGGCGAGGGCGAGGGCCAGGGCGGCGGGGGGGGCGAGGCGGCGCATGCGCCGTTCTTCGCACGCGCCCTCGGTCCGCACAAGCGCGCTCCCCCGGCGCAGGATTGCCGAGGCGAGGGCCGCCTGGCGGCGCTAGACTTTCCAGGCGATGGCGGAGCTCGGCGAGAACGCGCGGCACGTGCTGGAGCGGCGGTACCTCCTCCGGGACGAGGGCGGGGCGGTGGTGGAGCGCCCCGAGCAGCTCTTCCGGCGCGTCGCCACGGCGGTGGCGGCGGCCGAGGCCCCCTGCGCCCGCGTGGCGGTGGCGGAGCGGTTCGAGACCCGGATGGCGGCGCTGGAGTTCCTCCCCAACTCGCCCACCCTGATGAACGCCGGACGGCCGCACGGGCAGCTCGCCGCCTGCTTCGTGCTCCCGGTGGACGACGACCTGGCCGCGATCTTCGACGCGCTCAAGTGGGCGGCCCTGATCCACCAGTCGGGCGGGGGGACGGGCTTCGCCTTCTCCCGCCTCCGGCCCCGCGGCGACGTGGTGAAGACCACCCACGGGGTGGCGAGCGGGCCCGTCTCCTTCATGCGCGTCTACGACGCCGCCACCGAGATCATCAAGCAGGGCGGGGTGCGGCGGGGCGCCAACATGGCGGTGCTCCGGGCCGACCACCCGGACGTGCTCGAGTTCGTGGACGCGAAGCGCGGTCCCGGGCTGGAGAACTTCAACATCTCGGTGGCGGCGCCCGACGCGCTCTTCGAGGCGGCGGCCCTCGGCCGGCCCTGGGCGCTCCGGCACCCCCGCGGCGGGGCGGTGGTCAAGCAGCTGGACGCCCACGCCCTCCTCGAGCGGATCGCGGGGGCCGCCTGGGCCTCGGGCGAGCCGGGCCTGGTCTTCCTCGACCGGGTGGAGGCGGCCAATCCCACCCCCGACCTCGGCCGCTTCGAGGCGGTGAACCCCTGCGGAGAGCAGCCGCTCCTCGGGTTCGAGGCCTGCACCCTCGGCTCGGTGAACCTGGCCCGGTTCGAGCGGGCCGGGCGGGTGGACTGGGATCGCCTCGCCGCCTGCGTGCGGGACGGGGTGCGGTTCCTCGACGACGTGCTCGAGGTGAACGCCTGGCCGCTGCCGGAGATCGGGGCGATCTCCGCCCGGAACCGGAAGGTGGGGCTGGGGGTGATGGGGTGGGCGGACCTCCTGGTCCGGCTCGGCGTCCCCTACGACGCGCCGGAGGCGCTCGCCCTGGCGGACGAGCTGATGGGGTTCGTGCAGCGAGAGGCGCACGCCGCCAGCGAGGACCTGGCGGCGGAGCGCGGCCCCTTCCCCGGCTTCTCCACCAGCGCCCTGGCCCGCGCCGGGGCCCGGCCGCGCCGGAACGCCACCGTCACCACCATCGCCCCCACCGGCACCCTGGCCCTGATCGCCGGCTGCTCGTCGGGGATCGAGCCCCTCTTCGCCCTCGCCTACGTCCGGCGGGCCCTCGGGGACGCCGAGCTCAAGGAGGAGCACCCGCTCCTCGCCGCCGCGCTCCGCGCCGCCGGCGCCGGCGAGGCGGCGCTCTCCGCCGCCCGGGCGATGGGGCGGGCGCGAGGCGTGGCCGCCGTGCCCGAGGCGGTGGCCCGGGTCTTCGCCACCGCCTACGACGTCACCCCCGAGGCCCACGTCCGGATGCAGGCCGCCTTCCAGCGCCACGTCGACAACGGGGTCTCGAAGACCATCAACCTCCCCCGCGCGGCCACGGTCGAGGACGTGGCCGGCGCCTACCGGCTCGCCTTCGAGCTCGGCTGCAAGGGGATCACCGTCTACCGGGACGGCTCCCGCGAGCAGCAGGTGCTCACCAGCGGCGCCACGCGGAACGGGGAGCGCTGCCCCCAGTGCGACGCCGCCCTCACCCTCTCCGGCGGCTGCCGGACCTGCCCGCACTGCGGGTGGGGGTCGTGCGAGACCACCGAGTAGCCGGCGCGGACGCGGGAGGGCGGCGGCCTGGCCGGGGCGGACCTTGCGCGGGCGGCACCGCCCCTGCTAGGGAGCCGGGATGCCCGATCCTCACGCCCTCCTCCTCTTCGTCGGCGCCGGGCTCCTCCTCAACGTCACGCCCGGCCCGGACCTGCTCTACGTGCTCGGGCGGAGCGTCGGGCAGGGGCGGGCGGCCGGGGTGCTCTCCGCGCTCGGCATCGGGATGGGCTGCCTGGTCCACGTGACCGCCGCGACCCTGGGGCTCTCGGCGCTGCTCCTCGCGCTCCCCCACGCCTTCGACCTGGTCCGCTGGGCGGGCGCGGCCTACCTGGTCCTCCTCGGGCTGCGGACGCTCCGCGCGCGCGGCGGGACGCTGGCGGTGCAGGCCCTCTCCCCGGTCTCGCGGCGGCGCGTCCTCCTGCAGGGGGCGCTCACCAACGTCCTCAACCCGAAGGTGGCCCTCTTCTTCCTCGCCTTCCTCCCGCAGTTCGCCGACCCGGCCCGCGGCCCGCTCGCCCCGCAGCTCCTCCTGCTGGGCACGATCTTCACGGTGAACGGGTCCCTGGTGTGCGTCGCCTTCGCGCTCTTCGCCGCCGAGCTGGGCGCCTGGCTCCGGACGCGCTACGGGGTCTCGCGGACGCTGGAGCGCATGACCGGCGGGCTCTTCCTGGCGCTCGGGCTCCGGCTGGCGCTCCTCGAGCGGCGCTGACCGAGGCGTTCAGGAGGGCGCGGGGGGCGCCGGCGCCGGGGCGGGGGAGGCGGCGGGGGCGCGCCCGGGAGGCGCTGCGGTGCGCGACGGGTCCGGGCGGGCATCCAGCAGGCTCACGCCGAGCACCGCCAGCACCGCGAGGGTGAGGGCCACGTAGATCCCGTCGCGCCGATGGCGTAGCGCAGGTCGACGTGGAAGCCCAGGGCGAGGAGCGGGACGACCACCACGCCGCCGCCCAGGCCGGTGAGGGAGCCATGGTGAGGAGGGTCATCCCGGGCCTCTCGAGGCGACGCCCCCTGGCCTAACGGGCCCGGTCGCCGGGCCCACCCGCCATTCTCGGGGCCCCTCGGCGGAGCCGGGACGCGACCCGGCGAGGTGCTCGAGCGCGGGTCGGGCCAGGTCCATCCACGGCCAGGGGAGGGGGATGATGCAGCACCCCATGCCCGGGGCGCCCGCCGCCTGGCTCGCCTGCGTGGCGGTGGAGCGGTCTTCGCCCTGTGGAAGCCGAAGGCGATGTAGCCCTCAGGGGACGGCGGCGCGCCACTCCGCGTGGACAGGCAGGAGCGGTGCGCACATCATGCACCGGTGCGCGCCCGGGTCCGGCTCTGGACGAGGCTCTTCTTCGTCGAGGC
>DATKAL010000444.1:0-3587 GCA_035498135.1 Anaeromyxobacter sp. | reverse complement strand
ACTAGGGCTGGAAGTAGGGCCGCCCGGGCTCGAACCGGGATGCCGTTTGACCGGCGGAGGATTTTAAGTCCCCTGCGTCTACCAGTTCCGCCACGGCCCCGCCGGCAGCATCGCACATCCCCGGGCACGCTCCACCTCCGGCCGCGCGGCCCGGGCCGGGGGAGGGCGATCCGCCGGTCTCAGCGGGTGCGCTCCTCGAAGAACGCCCGGAGCGGCGGGTGGCGCCGGACGAGGTCGAGGGCGAGCTCGGCGTGGCCGGGGACGTAGCCGTTCCCGATCACCAGGGTGGCGTCCTTCCCCACCCCCTCCGCCCCCAGGGCGGCGGCGGTGAAGCTGGTGGCGGTGGAGAAGAAGAGCACCGTCCCGCCCTCGCGGACCGCCAGGATCGCCGAGAGCTCGGTGCCCGGGACCGTGGTGCAGCTCACCACCAGGTCGAACCGGCCGCCCGCCGCCTCGACCTCCGCGAGGACCGCCAGCGGCTCGGCCGCGTCCACCCGGAGCCGGGCGTCGGCCACGCCGAGCCGGTGGAAGGCGTCGAGCGCGGCCGCGGACCGGTCGGCCACCGCCAGGAAGCCGCCCGGCCCGAGGGCGGCGCGGGCCTGGACGGCCACCAGCGCCCCGGACTTCCCCGCCCCGAGCACCAGCACCCGGGCGCCGGGCCGGAGGTGCCGGGCGGCCAGGGCGGGGGCGCCGCAGACGTCGAGGGCGGCCAGGGCGACCGACTCGGGCAGGTCGGCAGGGAGCGCCGCCCAGAGCCCGGTGGCGAACAGGATCGCCTCGCCGTCGCACTCGATCCGCTCGGCCGCCGGGTGGACGGCCCGGATCCGCTCGAGCCGCAGCGGGGTGAGGGTGAGCGAGACCAGGGTGGCGATCCGCGCCCCGGGCCGGAGGGTGGCGGCCGCCGGGTGGCGGGGCCCGACGGCGCCCACCCGCCCGATCAGCATCCCCCCCGAGCCGGTGACCGGGTTGTGGAGCTTGCCGCGGGCCCGGACGATCGCGAGGACCGCCTCGCCGATGCGGGCCGGATCGCCCCCTGCCGCCCCCTCGAGCTGGCGGAAGCTGGCGGCGTCCACGTTGAGGGCCTCCACGCGGACGGCCAGCTCGTCCTCGCCGAGCGGGAGCCCCGGGTCGAGCACGTCGGCGCGCTGCGGGAGGACGCCGGGCGGGGAGACCACGCGACGCAGGCCGTAGGGATCCATGCGCGCGAGCTTACGGGGCGCGGCCGGGGGCGTCGACCGCCCGGGCGAGGGTCAGGCGTCGGCGTCCACCAGGAGGAGCGCGTCCAGCTCCGCGAGCCCGCCCGGCGGCGACCGATCCCCCCGGAGCCGGCGCTCCAGCCGGACGGTGCGCGCCGCCTCGTAGCGCTGGCCGCCGGCGAGGAAGTCGCCGCGCGCCCGGGCGAGGGCGCCCAGGGCGGCCTCGGCCTGCCCCTCGGCGGAGAGGACGCGGGCGGCGGCGAGCGTCGCCAGGGCGGAGAGGCCCCGGCCCCCGTGCTGGCCGGCGATCGCCTGCAGGGCCTCGGCCTCGGTGCGGGCGCCGGCCACCCGGCCCCGCGCCAGCGCCACGCGGACCGCCTCCGGCCGCAGGGCGCCGTCGCAGGCCAGGCAGCCGACGTGGCGGGCGGCGGCCTCGCTCGCCTGGTGGAGGGCGTCCTCGGCCGGGCCGGGGAGGCCGGCGGCCAGCCGGAGCCGGGCCTGGGCGGCATGGATCCGGGTGAGGAGGTGCCGGCGCAGCGGGGCCCGCTCGGCGAGCACCAGCGCCTCGCCGAGGAGGTCGTTCGCCTCGCTGAACCGTCCGAAGAGGATCAGGGTGGTGCCGAGCCGCTCGCCGGCGAGCGCCGCGCCCAGGGTGGCCCCCGCCTCCTGGAAGCCGTTCAGCGCGGCGCGCAGGTCGAGCTCGGCCGCGTCCAGGAGCCCGGCGGCCAGGACGGCCACTCCCTCCCCGAGCCGCCCCACCGCGGCCACCTCGCCCGAGCCGCGCTCCTGGCCGCGGGCGAGGAGCAGCCCGGCGGCGCGGGCCAGGTCCGGGCAGGGCACGTCGCCGAGGACCGCGGCGTCCCAGAGGACGGCCAGGAGCTCGATGCGGTGCTCGGGGGTGGGCTCGCGGTGGCTCCCCTCGAGCCGGCCGCCGGCGGGATCGAGGGGCGACAGCGGCTCGCCCAGCATCGCCCGGGAGACGTCCGCGAGGTCGCGGGCCCGCGCCAGGCTCTCGCCGTCGCCCACCTGGGTGGCGAGCTCCACGGCGGCCTGGGCGGCGGCGCGGGCCTCGGCGAAGCGGCCGGCGTGGAAGCGCAGCTGGGCGCGGAGGAGGATCAGGGCGGGGGCCTCGTCGCCCACGCCCGCGTAGGCGCGGCCGGCGCCCAGCCCCTCCTCGATCTCCGCGTCCGCGTCGGCCACCTGGCCGCTCACCGCGCAGGCGAGGGCGGCGAGCCGGTGGGCGCGGGCACGCTGGCGCGGGGTGGGGGCGATCCCCGGCGTCGCGGGCAGCCGGGCGACCTGGCGGAGGTGGTGGGCGGCCTCCCCGAGCTCGCCCAGCTCCAGCTGGATCCGCCCGATGGCCTCGAGCAGCTCCAGCCGCTCCGGCCCGCCCGGCACCCCGGGGTGACCGGCCAGCGCCAGGGCCTGGGCGTAGAAGTCGAGGGCCTCGCGGAGCCCGGCCCGGGAGGCGGCGCGGTGGCCGGCCGCCACCAGCGGGCGCCAGGCGCGGTCCTCCTGGCCGGCGAGGAGCCGGTGCCGGGCGAGCGCCTCGGCGGGGATCTCGAAGGCGGCGCTCGCCTCGAGCGCGTCGGCCACCGCGGCGTGCAGCGCCGCGCGCCGCCCCGCCGGGAGCCCCTGGTAGATCGCGTCCCGCACCAGCGCCTGGAGGAAGCGGTAGCCGGGCCCCTCCTCCCCCAGCACCCCCGCCGCCAGGCAGGCCTCGAGCGCGGCCCCCGCCTCCTGGGCGGTGAGCGGGCTGACGGTGCGAAGGAGCTCGAAGTCGAAGCGGCGACCGGCCACGGCGGCGGCCCCGAGGAGCGCCTCGACCTGCGGGCCGAGCCGGGCGATCCGGGCCCGGATCGAGCTGGCGGGAGCGGAGGGGATCGGCCTGCCCGACTCCCGGTGCTCCCGGACCGCCTCCTCCACCAGGAACGGGCAGCCGTCGGTGGCCCGGTAGACCTGGGCGACGAGCGGCTCCGGGGGAACGGCGCCGAGCAGGTCGGCGATCTGCTCGCGGGTGCCGTCCAGCCCCAGCCTCGGGATCCGGACGCCGCGGGCGAGCTGGCTCCCGTCGAGGTGGGCCAGGGCCAGGTGGATGGGCGTGCCGGCCTGGATTCCCTCGTCCCGGCAGGTGGCGACCACCATGAGCCGCAGGGCGGAGGCGCGGCGGATCAGGTGGTGGAGGAGGTTGAGCGAGGACTCGTCTGCCTCGTGCACGTCGTCGAGGAGGAGGAAGAGGGGACGCCCCCCGGCGAGCTGGGCGAGGGCCCTCGACACCCCGTCGAAGAGGGCGAGCCGGACCGCCTCGGCGGGTCCGCCCGGGAGCGCGCCGGCGGCGAAGGGATCGGGCGCCTCCGGGTTGGCGCGGGCCTCCTCGCGGAAGAGGTCGGC
>DATKAL010000443.1:0-2276 GCA_035498135.1 Anaeromyxobacter sp. | reverse complement strand
CTCGAGGAGCTCCGCGGGAGCGAGTCGATCGCCCGGACCAAGACCGCCCTGCTCGAGCGGCTGGTCCAGCTGTCGCCCGGCGTGAAGGTGAAGGGGATGTACATCACCGACCTCGTCATCCAGTAGCGAGAGCCATGCCCGCCACCCTCACACCGGACGAGATCAAGGCGCTCATGAGCGCCATCCAGGACGGCCGGGTCAACACCGAGGCCGCCCAGCAGGACAAGGCGCAGGTCGTCACGTACGACCTCACCAGCCAGGACCGGATCATCCGCGGGCAGATGCCCACCCTGGACGCGATCAACGAGCAGGTCGCCTCGATGCTCGGGATCGGCCTGGCGGGCCGGACCCGGGTGGCGCTGCGGGTCACCTCCTC
Organism: Anaeromyxobacter sp.; assembly: GCA_035498135.1. Classification (GTDB taxonomy): domain Bacteria; phylum Myxococcota; class Myxococcia; order Myxococcales; family Anaeromyxobacteraceae; genus Anaeromyxobacter. The sequence continues at coordinate 1,900 of DATKAL010000443.1, read as the reverse complement.
GCCCGCCACCCTCCTCAAGTTCGCCGACCTGATCCCGCTCCTCGCCCCCCCGGCCTCCGTCTGCGTGCTCGGCCTCGGCTCCTCGCACGGCTTCGCCCTGGCGGTGCTCGAGCCGGGCCTGGCCGAGGCCCTCCTCGCCGCGGCGCTGGGCGACCGGCGGGTCCGCCCGCCCGAGGGGGCGAGCGAGAGCCGGCGCGAGCTGACCAGCGTGGAGCAGCTCGTGCTCCGCCGCCTGCTCCTCATCCTCACCGACGCCATGGCCCACGCCTGGGCCCAGGTGATCCCCTTCCAGCCCGAGGTGCTGCGCTTCGAGCTCGATCCGCGCATGGCCACCATCGCCCCTCCCACCGACGTCGGGATCGTCTCCGGCTTCGAGCTCAAGGGCGGGATCGAGGGGCGGCTCCAGCTCGTCATCCCCTACGCGGCGGTGGAGTCGGCCAAGCAGAAGCTCTCCTCCCCCCGCCGCCTCTCCCAGCGCGCCGACGAGCGGTTCGCCGACGCCCTGGCCCGCGAGGTCGAGCAGGTGATGGTCGAGATCCGGGGGATCTACGGCCGGACCCGGATCCCCTTCGCCAAGCTGCTCGACCTGGCCGCCGGCGACGTCCTCCTCCTCGACACCGACGAGGGGCGCCCGGTCCCGGTCGTGATCCAGGGGCGCGAGAAGCTCCGCGGCACGCCCACCGTCTCGGGCGGCAGCCTCGCCCTGGTCGTCGACCAGCCCATCCGCCCGCCGGCGCAGACGCCGGCGGCCCTCGTCCAGTAGGAGCGCCGATCCATGGAAGCCCAGACCCCCCAGAAGGCCCCCGAGTCCAAGGACTCCCGGCGCCTCGACATGCTCCTCGACGTCCCCCTCGAGGTGAACGTCGAGCTGGGCCGGACCCGGCTCACCATCCAGGACCTCCTCCAGCTCGGGCCGGGCTCGGTGATCGAGCTCGACAAGGTCGCGGGCGAGGCCCTCGACATCCTGGTGAACGGGCGGCTGGTGGCCCGCGGCGAGGCGGTGGTGGTGAACGACAAGTTCGGCATCCGGATCACCGACATCGTCTCTCCCCAGGAGCGCATCCAGCGCCTGCGCTAGGAGCCCGCCGTGACCTCGCTGCTCGCCGCCCTCGCCCTCGCGCTCGCACCGGCCGCCGCCCCGGAGGCCGCCGCCTCCCCCGCCCGCGCCGACGCGGGCCCCGCCCTCCACCTGGCCGAGGCCTCCACCCCCGGCCTCTCCTCGCTCGCCCTCCCCGGGCTGGCGCTCGGGGGTCTGGGGGCGGCCGCGCTGCTCCTCTCCCGCCGCCGCCGCGCCCGCGCCGGGCTGGTCCAGGTGCTCGAGACCACCGCCCTGGGCGCCAAGCGCTCGCTGGTGGTGGCCCGACTCGGCGACGAGCTCCTCCTCCTCGGCGCCAGCGAGGCCGGGATCGCGCTCCTCCGGACCCAGCCGGCCGGGGAGCTCGCCCGGGCCGCCTCCGACGCCGTCGCCGCCCAGCTCCGCCCGGCGCCCGAGCCGGCCCCCGAGCCCGGCGCGCCGGGGCGCGGGGTGATGGGGCTGGTGGGGCGCCTGCGCGCCCCCCGGAACGGCGCCGGCCAGGCCATGGGCTTCGAGGCCCTGCTGGCGGAGAGCGCCGAGGACCAGGAGCTGCGGCGCAAGCTCGCGCGCGGCGTGGCCGGGAGCGTCCGGTGATCCCGCTCGCCGCGGCCGCGGCGGCGCCGCGCGGCGACACCGCCCTCCAGATCTCGGGCAACGGCGGCGGCTCGGCGCCGGTGAAGCTCTTCCTCGTCCTCACCGCCCTCAGCTTCGCCACCGCCCTGCTGGTCTCCGTCACCTCCTTCACCCGGATCGTGATCGTCCTCTCCTTCCTGCGGCAGGCGCTGGGCACTCCGCAGCTCCCGCCCAACCAGGTGATGATCGGCC
>DATKAL010000442.1:0-9986 GCA_035498135.1 Anaeromyxobacter sp. | reverse complement strand
GGTCGCGAGCACGAAGAGCGCGAGCACGGGAGCGAGCACATCGCGACATTACGCAACGAGCGAATCCCGAGGCAATACCAATACCTCTAGCCGGTCGCGGTCGCCCCGCCGGCCCGGAGGACGTAGTACACCGCCTCGGGGTGGTGCAGCACGATGGCGGAGGTGGACTGCTCGGGGACCATCTGGTCCGCGCTGGTGAGGCCGACGCCGATGGCGCGATCGGGGTCGAGCAGCTTCCAGAGCTTGCGCTGGTCGGCGAGGTCGGGCCACGAGGGGTAGCCGGGCGAGTAGCGCTTCCCCTGGCCGTCGGCGAGCCCGAGCTCGCGGCGGACCTGCCGGTGCCAGCACTCGGCCAGGGCCTCGGCGGTCTCGACCGCCAGCCCGTGGAGGAACAGGGCGCGGGTGTAGTCCCCCCGCTCCTGCGCCTCCTCGGCCAGGCGGGAGGCGGCGTCGCCCACCGTCACGACCTGGAGTCCGCAGAGGTCGGAGCCCGGCTCCTCCCGGAAGAAGTCGGCCAGGCAGAGGTTCCGGTCGTCCGGCTGGCGGGGGAGCCGGAGCCTGGCCACCTCGGCCTTCCGGTGGACCGGGTCGAGCAGCACCAGGTCGTTCCCCTCGGCGTGGCAGGGGAAGTACCCGTAGACCACGCGCGGCACGAGCCAGCCCTTGGCCTGGGCCTCGCTCTTCAGCTCCTCGAGCTTGGGGCCGAACTCCTCGCGGACGAGCCGCTCGTACTCGGCCCCCTTAGCCTTCACCCCCCACTGCAGCTTGAACAGCTCCGCCAGGTCGAGGTGGGGCCAGAGGTCGGGGAGGGAGATGGAGCCGGAGGGGACGACCCGCGGGCCCCAGAACGGCGGCGCCGGAACGCGCGGAGCGGGGCGGACCGAGGGGGCGCGGCGGGCGGGCGGGGGAGGGAGCGCCTCCTCGGCGGGACGATCGCGGTTGGCGATCGCCTTCTGGAGGACCTCGTGCTTCACGGCCTCGCGCCGCGCTGGGTCGACGAGCGCCTGGACCAGCTCCAGCCCCTCGAACGCGTCCTTGGCGTAGAAGACGCCGCCGGCGTAGGGCATCCCGTCCTGGGTGAAGTGGGAGCGGTAGCCGAAGCGCCGGTTGATGGCGGCCCCGCCGATGATCACCGGGAAGGTGAGGTTCCGGCGATGGAGCTCCTCCACGCAGAACGGCATCTGCTTGGAGGTGGAGACCAGCAGGGCGGAGAGGCCGATGGCGTCGGCGTCCACCTGGACCGCCTTCTCGAGCACGGTGGCGACCGGCACCTGCTTGCCGAGGTCGTGGACGGTGAAGCCGTTGTTGGTGAGGATGGTCTTCACCAGGTTCTTGCCGATGTCGTGGACGTCCCCGTACACGGTGGCGAGGACCACGTTCCCCTTGGTGACCCCGGCCTTCTTCTCCAGGAACTGCTCGAGGTGGGCGACCGCCTTCTTCATCACCTCGGCCGACTGGAGGACGAAGGGGAGGATGAGCTCCCCGGCGCCGAACCGGTCCCCCACGTCCTTCATGGCGGGGAGGAGCACCTGGTTCAGGACCTCGACCGCCGAGCGCCGGCCGAGGGCCTCGTCGATCAGGGCCTCGATCCCCTCCGGACGGCGGTGGAGGATCTGGAGGTGGATCCGCTCCTCGGCCGGCCTCCCCGCCAGGGCGGCGAGCGGGTCCACCGCCGCCTTCTCCGGCGCGCCCTTGGCGCCGAAGTGGGCGACGAGCCGGGCCAGGGCGTCCTCCCGGCGGTCGAGGATCAGGTCCTCGGCCAGGGCCCGCTCCTCCTCGTCGATGGCCGGGTAGGGGCGGATGTCCTTCGGGTTCACGATGGCCAGGTCGAGCCCGGCCCGGACGGCGTGGTAGAGGAAGACCGAGTTCACCACCTCGCGCGCCGCCCTCGAGAGGCCGAAGGAGACGTTCGAGACCCCGAGGGTGGTGAGGACGCCCGGGTTCTCCGCCTTGATCCGCCGGATCCCCTCGAGCGTCTCGAGGGCGCTGCGGCGGTACTCCTGGCCGCCGGTGGCGAGGGTGAAGGTGAGGGCGTCGAAGACCAGGGCGTCGGGGGGGAGGCCGTACTCCCTCGCAACCGCCACCGTCCGCCGGGCGATCTCGGCCTTGCGGTCGGCGGTCTGCGCCATCCCCTTCTCGTCGATGGTCATGGCGACCACCGCCGCCCCGTAGCGCTTCACCAGGGGGAGGACCCTCTTCACCCGCTCCCCGGACTTCTCCAGGTTCACCGAGTTCACGATGCAGCGGCCCGGGTAGACCTTGAGCGCCCCCTCGACCACGTCCGCCTCGGTCGAGTCGATCATCAGCGGGGCGTCGACCGTCTGGGAGAGGAGCTTGGCGAGGGTGCGCATCTGCGCCGCCTCGTCGTCGCGCTCGTTCAGGGCCACGCAGACGTCGAGGACGTGCGCCCCCGCCTCCACCTGGCCGCGGGCGATCTGGACCAGCCCCTCGTAGTCGTCGGCGAGGAGCAGCTCCTTCACCTTCCTCGAGCCCTGGGCGTTGAGCCGCTCACCCACCACCAGCGGGCGCGGCTCCATCGCCAGAGGCACCGCCTTCATGGCCGAGGAGAGCTCCGCCGCCGGGGCGGGCCGGGCGCGCCGCCGCGGGGGGAGGGCCCGCACCCGCTCCACCACCCGGCGCAGGTGCTCCGGGGTGGTGCCGCAGCAGCCCCCCACGATGTCCACCCCGTCGTCCCGGACGAAGGAGGCGAGCGCCTCGGCGAGCGCGTCGGGGGAGAGCTTGTAGACCGCGCGCCCGTCGACGTTCTCCGGCATCCCGGCGTTGGGGAGGATGGAGACGAAGTGGGAGCAGCGTTCCCCGAGCGCCTTCACCGCCGCCCGCATCTCCTCGGGGCCGGTCGAGCAGTTGAGCCCGATGGCGTCCACCGGGAGGTGCTCCAGGGTGGCGAGGGCCGAGCCGACGTCGGTGCCGAGCAGCATCCGGCCGTTCGCGTCGATGAGGGTCGGCTGGGCGATCAGGAAGACGTCGCGCAGGCTCTCCCGCCGGCAGGCGTCGGCGGCCAGCACCGCCGCCCGGAGCTCCAGCATGTCCTGCTGGGTCTCGACGATGATCGCGTCGACGCCGCCCTCGATCAGGCCCCGCGCCTGCTCGAAGAAGATCCGCTCCAGGGCGTCGCCGGTGATGTTCCCCAGGGCGGGATCGGAGGAGGAGGGGAGCATCCCGGTCGGGCCGATGCTGCCAGCCACGAAGCGGGGGTGATCGGGGGTGGAGAAGCGCTCGGCGGCGCGGCGGGCCAGGATCGCGGCCCGGAAGTTCACCTCGTAGGTGCGGTGGCCGAGGCCGTACTCGTCGAGCTTGAGGCGCGAGGAGCCGAAGGTGTTGGTCTCGACGGCGTCGCACCCGACTGCCAGGTAGCGCGCGTGGATGTCCTCGATCAGGTCGGGCCGGGTCAGGGTGAGCAGGTCGTTCGCCCCCTCCTTGCCGCCGAACTCCGCCGCCTTGAGCTGGTGGCCCTGGATCTGGGTCCCCATCGCGCCGTCCAGGACGAGGGGGCGGCGCTCGAGGGCTTCGCGGAAGGTCACGGGGTTCGGTCCGTTTCGAGGGGTGGGGCCGCCCGGGGGCGGCGTTCCGGGAGTGATAACACCGGAGGGGCTGCCGATCGAGCCGGCGGCCGGCCGGGCACCCAGGGCGAGGGGCCCCGCCCTTCCGGCGCATGCCTGCCCGGGCGGCGGCGCTACAATCCGATCGTGCTCCACGCCGCGCGCTACTGGGAGCCGGCCGGCGACGGCCGGGTCCGCTGCACGCTCTGTCCGCGGGACTGCCGGATCGGGGAGGGCCAGGCCGGCTTCTGCTTCGTGCGCCGGAACGAGGGGGGGCGGCTGGTCACCTCCGCCTGGGGGCGCTCGACCGGCTTCGCCGTCGACCCCATCGAGAAGAAGCCGCTCGCCCACTTCCACCCGGGCGCCTCGGTCCTCTCCTTCGGCACGGCCGGCTGCAACCTCGGCTGCCGCTTCTGCCAGAACTGGGACATCTCCAAGGCCCGGCTGGACGAGGGGCGGGCCGAGGACGCCTGGACGCCGGAGCGGGTGGTGGCCCTCGCCCGCCGGATGGGCTCGCCCGGGATCGCCTTCACCTACAACGACCCGGTGATCTGGAGCGAGTACGCCATCGACGTGGCCCGCGCCGCCCACGCCGCCGGCCTGTTCACGGTCTTCGTCACCGCCGGCTTCGTGAACGCCGGAGCGCGGGCCGACGTCTTCCGGCACATGGACGCGACCAACGTCGACCTCAAGGCCTTCACAGAGGACTTCTACCGGAAGGTGACCCTCTCCCACCTCGCCCCGGTGCTGGAGACGCTCGAGTGGCTGGCGAAGGAGACGCAGGTCTGGGTGGAGATGACGAACCTCCTCATCCCCGGGCTGAACGACTCGCCCGCCGAGACCCGCGCGCTGGCCGAGTGGGTCCTCGGCCACATGGGGCCCGACGTCCCGGTGCACTTCACCGCCTTCCACCCGGACTACAAGCTCCTCGACCGGCCGCCCACCCCGCCCTCGACGCTCCGGCGGGCGCGGGCGGCCGCCCGGGAGGTGGGGCTCCGGTACGTCTACACCGGCAACGTCCGCGACCCCGAGGGCGGGACCACCTACTGCCCGGGCTGCGGGGCGAAGGTGATCGAGCGGGACGGGTACGCCGTCGAGGCGGTGCGGATCGCCCGGGGCGCCTGCGCCGCCTGCGGGACGCTCATCGCCGGCCGCTTCGACGAGGAGCCCTTCACGCCGAGCGGCGGCTTCCGGATCCCGCTCGGCCTGCCGAGCTAGCCTGGCCCGTCAGGGCGTCGGCGGGCAGACCTTGGTGTTGCCCTGGCAGGTACAGGCCGGATCGCAGATGCAGGTCGGGTCGACGTCGCTCACCGGCGAGGTGACGGGCTCGGTCGACATCCCGCAGCTCGCCTTGCCGCAGCGGGTCTGGATCCACTCGCAGAAGGTGCTCCCGGCGGGCGCGTTCGCCGGCAGGGTGCAGGTCCCGAGCAGCTCGCTGCAGTAGGCGTGGCTCGGGCTGTTGTGGCCGAGGTCGGTGGTCACCTGCTGCTCGCAGCTCGACACGGTGGTCCCCAAGGGAACGCAGCTGCAGAACCGGTTCCCCAGGTCCTGGCACGGGTTCGAGCAGCCGGCGAAGGCGAGGCCGGCGGCGACGAGGAGGAGCAGGCGCATCGGAGGGCGGGAGGATCACCCGGGACACCCCCCACGTCAAGGCGCCCGGTGCCCTCCTGAATGCCGCCCCGGCTCCGGGCGTCTGCTATCTAGAGGGACCATGCTCGCCTCCCTGGCCGCCGTGCTCCTCCTCGCCTCCTCGCCGGTCACCGCGCCGGCGCCGCCGCCCGAGGCGCGGGCCCTCGCCCGGCGCGTGCAGGGCTACTACGAGCGGACCCGGGACCTCGAGGCGCGCTTCCGCCAGACCTACACCTACGCCGGCTTCGGCCGCCGCCAGGTCTCGACCGGTACGCTCAAGGTGAAGAAGCCGGGGATGATGCGCTGGGACTACCAGACCCCGGCCCAGAAGGTGGTGGCGGTGACCGGCCACCGCCTGGTCCAGTACGAGCCGGAGGAGCAGCAGGCCTACGTGGACGAGCAGTTCGACGCCTCGGCGATGAGCGCGGCGGTGACCTTCCTGCTCGGGAAGGGCGATCTGGCCCGGGAGTTCTCGCTGGGCGTGGACGCCACCGGGGCGCTCCTCCTCAAGCCCCGGGAGGCCGATCCCCGCGTGGAGTCGGTGGCCCTGACGGTCGGGGCGGAGGGCGCGGTCGAGGTCACCCGGGTGGTGGACGGGGGCGGCAACGTGAACGAGATCCGGTTCGAGGACGTGAAGCGCAACGCCGGGATCCCGGACGGCGCGTTCGAGGTGAAGCTCCCCAAGGACGTCCGGCGCATCTCGGCGCCCACGAGGTGAGCGGCTTCGCCCCCTGTTCGGGGGAGCGCGCGCGTCTCGCCCGCGGCGACGAGGAGGCCCGCGCACCCGCCGCCCGGCTACCATGGAGGACCGGGGGTCTGGATGGCGGGGGAGCTGTCGGTCCAGCGAGCGGTGAGCGAGGTGATCCAGGAGGTCCGCCTCCGGAACGCCCAGGTGGTGGCCTGGCTCCGGATCGCCCTCCGCGCCCTGACGCTCGGCCTGTACGGCTGGGCGGTGCTCCATGCCGAGGCCCTCTTCAACGCCCCGCTCTTCATCAACGCCCTCCACCTCGCCGCGGCCATCGCTGTGCTGGTGCTCCTGCGGCGGCGTTGGCGCTGGAGGGAGGCGGCGCTCGGCGCCGCGGTGCTCGACGTGATCGTGGTCGCGACCGCCGGGTGGCGCGCGGTGGCCGCGCCGGCGCCCGGGGGGGTGGGGTTGTCGGTGGGCTACCTCCTCGCCGTGATGGAGCTCATGATCGCCTTCGCCGCCGTCTGCCTGCCCATGCGCCAGGTGGCGGCCCTGGCCGGCGCGGCGGCGGCCTGGCAGGTGGCGCTGGCGCTCCGGGCCGGGCTCCCCCCGGAGTACGTGGTCCTCTCCGTCCTCACCTTCCTCGCCTTCGCCTTCGCCTCGGTCTGGTCGGGGCAGCGGATGGTCGGCCTGGCGGCGCACCTCGCCGCCGACGCCTACGCCGCCCGGCTGGTCCTCGAGCACCGGGACGTGCTCGCCCGGGCCAACGCCGAGATCGCCGCGCAGCGCGACGCGGTCCTCGCCGCCCAGCGCCAGGCGGAGGTGCTGGCGCAGCTCCTCGTCCACGACATGAAGAGCCCGCTCGCCGCGGTGCTCCAGTACCAGGCGCTCGTCGCCGAGGCGCTCCGCGGCCGCCCCGGGCTCTCCGAGGCCGAGGCGGACCTGGCCCTCGCCGGGGCGGAGGCGCGCCGCCTCTCCGACATGCTCGGAGACCTCCTCCTCCTCTCCCGCCTGGAGGCGGGCCAGCTCCGCCCCTCCTCCGATCCGGTGGCGATCGGGGACCTCTACCGGGCGGTGGCGCTCACCTTCGCCGCCCGGGCGGCGGAGCGGCAGGTGGCGCTCGCGCCCGCCTGCGAGGAGGACCTGGTGGCCCTCCTCGACCGGGACCTGATGCGGCGCCTGGTCGAGAACCTGGCGGCGAACGCGCTCCGCTACTGCCGAGCCGGCGACCGGGTGGAGCTCGGCGCCGCGCGCGGCGGGGAGGGGCTGGCGCTCTGGGTGCGGAACACCGGCGCCCCGGTCCCCGGGGAGCTCCGGACGCGGCTCTTCCAGAAGCACGCCGGGAGCGACCGGCGGGAGTGGCACAACGTCGGGCTGGGGCTCTACTTCTGTCGCCTGGTGGCAGAGGCCCACGGGGGCGCGATCGCCCTCGTCGACCGGCCGGGGTGGAGCGTCTCCTTCGAGGTGGCGCTCCCCGCCGCCGTCCTCTCCCTGCGCGGGGAGGTGGCGGCCGGGGGCGCCGCGCGGTAAGCGAGGGGGCGATGCCCGCCCCTGCGCTCCTCCTCCCCCTGGCGGTCCTCGCCGCCGCCGCGAGCCCCGCCGATCCCGCCTTCGCCGCCGAGTGGCGCCGCTGGCACGAGCAGCGGATCGAGCGGCTCCGCCGGCCGGACGGCTGGCTGGCGCTCTCCGGCCTCCACTGGCTCGAGCCCGGCCCGAACCGGGTCCCCGGGCTGCCCGGCACCTTCACCCTGGAGCGTGGGGTCGTCACCCTGTCCGCCGCGGCGGGCGACGGGTACCGGCTGGGCGATGCCCCGGTCGCCGTCCGGGCGCTGGCGACGGACGCGACGCCCGCGCCGGATCGGCTGGCGATCGGGAGCTGCGAGGTGATGGTGATCGCCCGCGGAGACCGGCTCGCCCTCCGGGTCTGGGACGCGGAGAGCCCGACGCGGAAGGGCTTCCGCGGGATCCCGGCCTTCCCGCCCGATCCGCGCTGGCGGCTGGCGGCGCGCTGGGAGGCCTACGCCGCGCCGCGCGAGGTCGAGGTGCCGAGCGTGGTGGGCATCGCCACGCGGGAGCGGATCCCCGGCCGCGCCTGGTTCACGCTGGAGGGGCGAGAGCTCTCGCTCGAGGCCACCCTGGAGGACGGCCAGCTCTTCTTCGTCTTCAGGGACCGGACCGCGGGGCGGGAGACCTACGGCGCGGGGCGCTTCCTCATGGCCGGGCCGCCCGAGGCAGGGACGGTGATCCTCGACTTCAACCGGGCCTACAACCCGCCCTGCGCCTTCACCCCCCACGCCACCTGCCCGCTCCCGCTGCCCGGGAACGTGCTCCCGGTCCGGATCGAGGCCGGCGAGCAGAAGGTCCCGGAGCCGTAGCCGCGCCGCCGGCTCAGCCGATCACCGGCAAGCGCGGGCGGCGCGCCCGGGGCGCCTTCGCCGCGGGGAGCCCGTGGCGGGCCCGGGCCCGATCGCGCTCCACCACCCGGCCCACCAGGTCGTAGTCGGAGGCGTCCGTCACCTCCACCGTCACGATCTCGCCGGGGAAGGCGGTCCCCTCGTTCAGGTAGGTGATCCCGTCGATCTCCGGAGCCTGCTGGGCGTGGCGCCCGGCGAGGAGGTGCTCGGTCTCCTCCGCCCGTCCCTCCACCAGCACCTCGAGCCGCCGGCCCACCAGGGCGCGCTGGTGGGCGCGGGAGATCCCCTGCTGCAGCTCCATCAGCCGCTCGTACCGGGCCCGCTTCACCGCCTCGGGGACCTGGCGCGCCATCTCCGCCGCCCGCGTCCCCTCCTCCGGCGAGAACTCGAAGACCCCGAGCCGCTCGAAGCGCTGCTCCTCGACGAACCGGACCAGGTCCTCGAAGTCCTCCTCGGTCTCGCCCGGCAGCCCGACGATGAGCGAGGTGCGGAGCACCAGGCCGGGGATGCGCCGGCGGAGCCGCACGAGGAGCTCGCGCAGGAAGCGGGAGTCGCGGCCGCGGCGCATGGCGCGGAGGAGCCGGTCCGAGGAGTGCTGGAGCGGCATGTCCAGGTACTTCACGATCCTGGGTTCGGCGGCGATCACCTCCACGAGGGCGTCCGGGACGTCGCGCGGGTAGGCGTAGTGGAGCCGGAGCCAGCGGATCCCCTCCACCCGGCAGAGAGCGGGGAGGAGGTGCTGGAGCCGGACCTTGCCGGGCAGGTCCTGGCCGTAGGCGGTGAGGTCCTGGGCGACGAGGGAGAGCTCGACCGTCCCCTGGGCGGCGAGGGCCTCGGCCTCCGCCACCAGGTCCTCGATCGGCCGGGAGCGCTGGGGGCCGCGGAGCTTCGGGATGATGCAGAAGGCGCAGGCGTTGTCGCAGCCCTCGGCGATCTTGAGGTAGGCGGTGTGCGAGGGGAGGGAGTTCACCCGCGGGCTCGCCGCGGAGTGGACGAAGTCGGGGTCGGGGACCACCAGCCGCTTCGCCTGGGCGTCGGAGACGATCCGGGCGACGTCCTGGTAGGCGCCGGTCCCGAGGAAGTGGTCCACCTCGGGGAGCGCCTCGGCGAGCTCGCCGGCGTGGCGCTGCACCAGGCAGCCGGTCACCACCAGCTTCTTGCAGCGCCCCTCCCGCTTCCACTCCGCCAGCTCCACGATCGCCTCGACCGACTCCTCCTTGGCGCTCTCGATGAAGCCGCAGGTGTTCACCACGATCACCTCGGCCTGGTCCGGTTCGGGGACGAGCCGGTAGCCGGCCTGGGCGAGGGTCCCGAGCATGACCTCGCTGTCCACCCGGTTCTTCGGGCAGCCGAGGGTGTGCATGTAGACGCGGGTGGCCACGGGCGGCGGGGATCTAGCAGAGCGGAGGCGGCGCGGCAATCCGGGCCGGGCGACGCCACGGGGGCCCCCCGGGGGCCCGGCCGCTACTCCCGGAAGTTCTGGAACTGGAGCGGGATCCCGAGCGGCGCGGCGCGGATCGCCTGGAGGCAGGCCTGCAGGTCGTCCTTCTTCTTCCCGGAGATCCGCACCGCCTCGCCCTGGATGGCGGCCTGGACCTTGAGGCCGGCCTCCTTCACGAGCGCGACGATCTTCCTCGCGTCCTCCTGCTTCAGCCCCTTCTTGAGCTTCACCAGCTGGCGGACGGTTCCCCCCGCGGC
>DATKAL010000441.1:0-10647 GCA_035498135.1 Anaeromyxobacter sp. | reverse complement strand
CTCCGATCCGGACCCCGACCGGCTGGAGGCGCTCGCCCGCCCCGGCCACCGCGGGCTGCTCGCCGAGGCGGAGGCCGAGCTCGCCGCCGCCCGGCGGAAGGAAGGGATCGCCCGCGCCCACGCGCTCGAGGACTTCGCCGCCCGCTTCCCGCACCACGCCGCGGCCGACAACGCGCTCGTCGAGGCGTCGGCCGCCTACGCCGGCGAGGGGAAGGACGAGCCGGCCTGCCGGCTCGCCCAGCGCGTGGTCGACGACTACCCCGCCGGCGACGCGATCAGCGACGCGCTGGAGCGGCTCGCCGCCTGCGAGGCCCGGCGCGGCTCGCCCGAGGCGGAGCGCCGGATCCTGAGCCGGCTCGTGATCGAGTACCCGAGCACCCCGGCCGCCGAGCGCGCCGGGGCACGCCTCGCCACCATCTCCGGGAACGGCGCCGACGATTCGCCGGCGCGCCCGGCAAGGAGCGGTCCATGATCCGCACGCACGTCCTCGCCGTCCTCGCCCTCGTCCCGGCGGCGGCGCTCGCCCAGGCCGCGCCGGTCCAGGCTGCGCGCGGCGCCGTGGACGCCTCGGCGAAGGGCGACGCGCGCACCCAGCGGGCCGCCGACGCCGCCCAGGGCGAGCCCGCGGCCCCGGCCCCGGCGCCGGCGGGCACCGCGGCGCCGACGACCGGCCAGACCCCGCCGGCGGAGGAGGGGGTCGGCGTGGCGCCCCTCGAGGCGGGGGCCGCGGCCGCCGACCAGGGGCGCGGGGCGGTGCCGCCGCCCGACACGTACACCATCCGGCCCGGCGACACGCTCTGGGACCTGTCCGGCCGGTTCCTCAACAACCCCTGGTACTGGCCGAAGATCTGGTCCTACAACCCCGACATCACCAACCCGCACTGGATCTACCCGGGCAACGTGCTCAAGTTCTACCCGTCCGCCGAGGAGGGGCCGGCCCGGGTGGAGCCGGCGGCGCCGGGGGCCGAGCCCATGGCCGCGGCGCCGGGCGCGGAGGCCGAGGAGGAGGAGGCCGCGCCGGTCCGCGAGCTCGAGGACTTCTCCCGCGCCGACATGAAGGCCGCCCCGAGCGCCGAGGAGCAGGAGGCGGTGGCCGTGTCCGGCCCGTACAAGGTCGGGTACGTCGGGCCGCGGAAGAGCCTGACCTACGTCCGGCACACCGCCTTCGTCACGCCCAAGGAGCTGGAGGCCTCGGGGGTGATCAAGGCGGCCTTCGAGGAGAAGCTCCTGCTCTCCACCCTCGACCGGGCCTACGCCACGTTCAAGGGGCCGGCCGCCGACACCGTCAAGGTCGGCCAGAGCTACGTGATCTACAAGACCGAGCGGCCCATCGTGCACCCGGTGACCCAGGAGGTCTTCGGCTACCAGTCGACGATCCTCGGCTCGGCCAAGGTGGTGGCGGTGGACGAGAAGGCGGTCACCCTGGTGATCACCCAGGCGCACGACGTGATCGAGCGCGGCGCGCGCCTCGCCCCCTGGACCGACAAGGTCTTCCGCCCGGTGGCCCTGAAGCCCAACGGCAAGGACCTCCAGGGCGTCATCATCGGCGCGCCCTTCGACGTCCTCACGCAGCTCGCCGAGATGCACGTGGTCTTCGTGGATCGCGGCTCGGCCGAGGGCGTGGAGACCGGCAACACCTTCAAGGTGGTCCGCGCCGGCGATCCCTACGGGTTCCCGCCCGCCTCCCCCGTCTGGGACACCCGGCTGCCCAAGGAGGACGTGGGCGAGCTGCTCGTCATCGACGCTCGCGAGCACGCCTCCGCCGCGGTCGTGCTCCGGAGCCTGGTCGAGCTGTACATCGGCGATCGCGTGGAGATGCGGGCCGCCGCCGAGGCCGGGGTCCAGGCCGGCGCCGGCGGGAACTAGAGGTTTCGCAGGGCCGATCCTCCGGCTCGGGACGGGCTCCAGGGTCGAGCCCGCCGGGCCGTGCCGCGCGCACGAACCGTGCATGGCCCGCCGGGGGCTTGCTTGACGCCACCCGTACCCACGCGTATATGGCCCCACTCCCATGGAGTCGGCGCGCACCATCCGGCCGGGAGACGGCCGCTACCCAGGTCCGCTGGCGGCGATCGCCGACCCGCCGGACTGTCTCCGCGTGCGCGGCGACCTGGGCGAGGGGCGGCGGCGGGTCGCGGTGGTGGGGAGCCGCGCCACCGACGAGTACGGGGAGGACGTGGCCGCCGAGCTCGCGGGAGGCCTGGCCCGGGCCGGCCTCTCGGTCGTCTCCGGGGGGGCGCTCGGGGTCGACACCGCCGCCCACCGGGCGGCGCTCGACGCGGGCGGGCACACCGTGGTGGTGCTCGGGACGGGCGTGGACGTGTGCTACCCCGCCTCCAACCGGGCGCTCTTCGACCGGGTGCTGGAGTCCGGCGGGGCGCTGATCTCGGAGCTGGAGGACGGCGCCCCCGGGCTGCCCCGCCACTTCCCGGCCCGCAACCGGATCATCTCCGGCCTGTGCGAGGCGGTGGTGGTGGTCCGGGCGGATCGGAGCAGCGGCGCGCTCATCACCGCCGCCCGGGCCCGGGAGCAGGGGCGGCGGGTCCTGGCCGTGCCGGGCGACGTGCGCGACCGGCTGAGCGCCGGGCCGCTCTCGCTCCTCAGGGCCGGGGCGGGCCTGGTGACCTCGGCGGCCGACGTGCTCGCCGCCCTCGGCCTGCCTGCCGCGCCGGAGGCGGCGGCCCAGCCCGAGCTCCCTGGCCTGGCGGGGGAGGGGGGCGCCCTCCTGGCGGCCCTCTCCCGCCGTCCGCGGCACGCGGACGAGATCGCGCGCAAGGCGGGCTTGGCGACGGGGACGGCGCTCGCCGGCCTGCTGTCCCTGGAGCTCCAGGGCTTGTGCGAGCAGCGCCCGGGCCATTACTTTCTGCGCCGCAGCGGAGAAGGGATCTAGAGGATGGCGAAAGAGGCATCGACGCGGGCCCGGAAGGCGGGGCCGGCCAGGAAGACCCGGCTCGCCGCCGCGGCCGAGGCCGAGGCCGAGGCGGAGGTGGAGCAGGCGACCGAGCCCGCCGAGGCCAAGCCGGCGCGCAAGCGGGCGGCGGCGCGTGGCGGGAGCCTGGTCGTGGTCGAGTCCCCGGCCAAGGCCAAGACCATCAAGAAGTACCTGGGGCGCGGCTTCGAGGTGAAGGCCTCGGTCGGCCACGTGAAGGACCTGCCCAAGTCCAAGATCGGCGTGGACGTCGAGAAGGGCTTCGCCCCGCAGTACGAGGCGATCAAGGGCAAGGCCAAGGTCCTCTCCGACATCAAGCGGGCGGCCCGGACGGCGGAGCGGGTCTTCCTCGCCACCGACCCCGATCGCGAGGGCGAGGCGATCGCCTGGCACATCGCGGAGGAGCTGGGCGCCGAGGGCGGGGACGGCCGCGTCCGGCGCGTCCTCTTCAACGAGATCACCAAGGGGGCAATCCAGAAGGCGATCCAGGCGCCGCTCGACCTCGACCGGAAGAAGTTCGACTCGCAGCAGGCCCGCCGGATCCTCGACCGGCTGGTCGGCTACCAGATCAGCCCCATCCTCTGGAAGAAGGTGCGCCGCGGGCTCTCCGCCGGCCGGGTCCAGTCGGTGGCCGTGCGCCTGGTGGTGGAGCGCGAGCGGGAGATCCGGGCCTTCGTCCCGGTGGAGTACTGGTCGCTCGACGCCGACCTGGCGGCGAAGGTGCCGCCCGAGTTCCGCGCCCGCCTGGCGAAGGTGGACGGGAAGAAGGCCGCGCTCGCGGACGAGGCGCAGACCCGCGGGCTGGTGAAGGACCTCGAGGGGGCGCGCTACCTCGTCGCCTCGGTGGAGAAGAAGGAGCGGCGCCGGAACCCGCCCCCCCCCTTCACCACCGCCAAGCTCCAGCAGGAGGCGGCCAACCGGCTCGGCTTCAGCCCGAAGAAGACCATGACCCTGGCCCAGCGGCTCTACGAGGGGGTGGAGCTCGGGGACGAGGGCGCGGTCGGCCTCATCACCTACATGCGCACCGACTCGGTGCGCCTCGCCACCGAGGCGGTGGACGCGGTCCGGGCCCACGTGGCCGAGCGCTTCGGGAAGGACCACCTCCCCGAGACGCCCAACGTCTTCAAGACCAAGGCCAAGGCCGCCCAAGAGGCGCACGAGGCGGTCCGGCCCACCTCGCTCGAGTGGACCCCGGAGCGCGTGGCCCCGTTCTTCGACCAGATGAACGAGCGCGACATGCTCCGGCTCTACGAGCTCATCTGGAACCGCTTCGTCGCCTGCCAGATGGTGCCGGCGGTCTACGACCAGACCACCGCCGACATCGAGGCCGGGCGGGCCACCTTCCGGGCCACCGGCTCGATCCTCAAGTTCCCCGGCTACCTGGCGGTCTACGGCGCCCGGCCGCCCGAGGAGGAGGCGGGGGCCGAGGAGGAGAAGGTCGCCGAGGGGGAGGAGAAGGAGACCCGGGCCGAGGACCGCCAGCTGCCGCCGCTCGAGGAGGGCATGGAGCTCCGGCTGGTGCAGCTCCTCCCCGAGCAGCACTTCACCCAGCCGCCCCCGCGCTTCAACGAGTCCTCCCTGGTGAAGGAGATGGAGGAGCGGGGGATCGGGCGCCCCTCCACCTACGCCGCCATCCTCGACACCATCCAGGAGAAGGGCTACGTCGAGAAGCTCGAGCGGCAGTTCAAGCCCACCCACCTGGGCGAGCTGGTCACCGACGAGCTGGTGCGGGCCTTCCCGCGCGAGATGGACATCGCCTTCACCGCCGGGATGGAGGAGAAGCTCGACGAGATCGAGGACGGGAACGCCGGCTGGCAGCAGGTCCTGGGGGACTTCTACGCCACCTTCAAGGAGGACCTGGCCAAGGCCGACGCCGCCATGCGCAACGTGAAGGCGCAGGCGATCGAGACCGACATCACCTGCGAGAAGTGCGGCGAGCGGAAGATGGTGATCAAGTGGGGACGGAACGGCGAGTTCCTCGCCTGCCCGGGCTACCCCGAGTGCCGGAACACCATGAACTTCCGGCGCGAGGAGGACGGGAAGATCGTCCCGCAGAAGGAGGAGGACGTCCCGGTCTCCGACACCTGCCCGGAGTGCGGCGCCCCGATGGTGATGAAGCGCGGCCGCTTCGGGCGGTTCCTCGCCTGCACCCGCTACCCGGACTGCAAGGGGACCAAGCCGGTCTCGATCGGCGTCACCTGCCCGAAGGGCTGCGGCGGCTACATCAGCGAGAAGCGCTCGCGCCGGGGGAAGACCTTCTACGGCTGCTCGTCCTACCCGAAGTGCGATTTCGTGAGCTGGGACCGGCCGAGGAACGAGACCTGCCCCCAGTGTGGGAGCGCCTACCTGGTCGACAAGTACTCGAAGCGGACCGGGGCGTTCGTCGCCTGCCCGAACAAGGAGTGCGGGTACCGGCGGGAGGCGGAGCCGCGGCCCGAGGCCGGGGAGGGCCGGGCGACCCCCGGGGAGCCGCGGCGCGAGCCGGCCAAGGCGTAGGAGGGCCGCCAGGGCAGGGCGCGGGGCGCTGGCCCGGCCCACGCGGCGGCCGGCCGGTCCCTCGGCGGGCCGCCCGGCGGCGGTCGCGCAGGGGGGGCCAGGGGTTGACACCCTCGGTGGGCTGCTGGTATCGAAAACCGCTGTCCAATCGCGGGCGAAGCGCACACGGTGCGCGGCTTGCCCACCCATCCAGCCGAGAGGAAGCAGATGATCCAGAGCCTGGCCGAGTTCTTCAGGGAGGGCGGCCCGTTCATGCTCGTCAACCTCGTGACGAGCGCCGTCGCCGTCGCGATCATCGTCGAGCGGATCATCGCCCTCGCCTTCCGGCTCAACCTGAACGCCGCCCCGTTCATGGAGCAGGTGCAGAAGCTCGTCCTCTCCGGGAACGTGGACCGCGCGGTGAAGCTCTGCGGGGCCGCGCCCGACGCCGCCCTCTCGAAGGTGATCCGCGCCGGCCTCACCCGCGCGAACCGGGGCGAGCAGGAGGTGTCCCGGGCCCTCGAGGAGGCGGTGCTCGAGGTCACCCCCTCCATCTCCAAGCGGATCGCGGCGCTCTGGTCGCTCGCCAACGTCGCCACCCTCCTCGGCCTGATCGGCACCATCACCGGCCTGATCGGCACCTTCCGCTCCCTGGGCGCCGCCAGCCCCGAGATGAAGCAGCTCATGCTCTCCCGCGGCATCGCGGAGGCGATGAACAACACCGCCTTCGGCCACACGATCGCGGTGAGCTGCATCGTCGCCCACCTCATGCTGATGTCGAAGGCGAAGGCGATGATCGAGGAGGTGGAGTACAACGCGCTCCGCCTCGAGAACCTGCTCTCGCGGCGCGGCGCGGGGGAGACGAACCCGCTCGAGTCCGCCGGCTGATCGGCCCGGGCCGGACGCGAGGAACCGCATGCGGCGTCACATCCGCGCGGAGGAGGAGACGGGCGAGCTGAACATCGTCCCGTACCTCGACGTGGTCGTGAACCTGGTCATGTTCATGCTGCTCAGCATGACCGGGCTCATCACCCTGGGCGTGCTCAACGTCTCCGCCCCGAAGATCGGCGGGGAGGGGGCGGGCGCCCAGGCGGCCGGCGACCAGCCCAAGCTCCTCCTCACGGTCGCCATCGGCGCGCAGGGGTTCTACGTGGCCGGGGCCGGGGGCGTGCTGGGGAAGGACGCGGCCTCGAACGACCAGGCCCGCCCGCCCACCGTGCCGCGCCGGCCGGACGGGAAGTACGACTACGCCGCGCTCACCGCGGAGCTGCAGAAGATCAAGGAGAAGTACCCGAGCGAGACGCAGGTGATCCTCTCCGCCGATCCGGACGTCCTCTACGACACCCTGATCCAGACCATGGACGCGTGCCGCGAGTCGGTGGTGAGGAGGCCGGACGGCTCCTCGGAGCGGAAGCCGCTCTTCTACGACGTCTCGCTCTCGCTCATCGGGTGAGCCGCATGCCCAGCGCCGCCGACAGGCCGGGGCCCTCCCCGGCGCAGCTCGAGAAGGAGAAGGAGCAGCGCAAGTTCCGCCGCGCCCGCCGCAAGGCGCGGGAGGCGGCCGGGGAGATCAAGGAGCTCAACATCGTCGCCATGATGGACATGATGACGATCCTCCTGGTCTTCCTCCTCAAGTCGTATCAGGCCTCCGCCATCAACGTGAACATGGGGGCGGACCTCAGCATCCCCACCTCCTCCACCCAGCTCCACCCGCAGGAGAACATCACCGTCACCGTCTCCCTCCGGGACGTCTCGGTGAACGAGCGGAAGGTGGTGGAGGTGCAGAACGGGGTGATCCCCGCGGCCGCCAAGGAGGGCGGCCGGGCCGACGCCTTCTACGTGGGCGCGCTCTACGACGCGCTCAAGAAGGAGGTCGACAAGCAGAAGTACATCGAGAAGTACAACAAGGACGCGCCGTTCTCCGGACGCATCAACGTGGTGGCGGACAAGAAGATCGCCTACCGGACGCTGATGGAGGTCCTGTACACCGCCGGCCAGGCCGAGCTCGGCGAGTACAAGTTCATGGTGCTGAAGAACGAGTAGCGGCGGGCCCGGGCGGGCCGGCCTCGTCCTGCTCCGCGCAGGCCGCGCAGCGCAGGGCGTGGGGGAGCGCCGCCAGCCGCCGGACCTCGATCTCCCCGCCGCAGTCCAGGCAGCTCCCGTACCGCCCCACCTCCGCCCGCGCCAGGGCGGCGTCGATCCGGTCCAGCTCCAGCCGCTGGGCCTCCGAGAGCCGGTCCAGCCGCCGATGCTCGTGCTCGGCCTGGGCCCCCTCCTCGAACTCCGGATCCCGCTCCGCGGCCCGCAGGGCGTCCAGCTCGGCGTCGGCCCGGCGGGTCGTCTCCAGGATGGCGCGGCGGCGGCGCTGGAGCTCCTGCCGCGGGGTCTCGAGATCGCGTGCCGGCACGTTGCGTTCCCTCGTGGCCGGCGGTAGATGGAGCGCGCCCGCCTCCGGCTCGACACGGTAAGCGCGGTCCTCCCGGGCCGCCAGCCTCGAGGAGGGACGTGAGGAGCGGCATGCGGGACACGAAGGTGACCGTGATCGGCGGGGGGCTGGCGGGCTGCGAGGCGGCCTGGCGCCTCGCCCGGGCCGGGGTGACGGTCGAGCTCGTGGACATGAAGCCCGCGCGGCGCTCGCCCGCCCACGTCCTCCCGGGGCTGGCCGAGCTCGTCTGCTCCAACTCCCTCCGCTCGGACAACCCCCAGAACGCGGTCGGGCTCCTGCACGAGGAGCTGCGCCGGCTGGGGAGCCTGGTCCTCGCCTGCGCGGACGAGGCCCGCGTCCCGGCCGGGGATGCCCTGGCGGTCGACCGGGAGCGCTTCAGCGCCCTGGTCACGGGACGGCTGGAGGGGCTGCCGACCCTGCGCCGGGTACAGGCCGAGGTCGGCGTCCTCCCCGGCGGCCCCGGGCTCGCCCTGATCGCCACGGGCCCGCTGACCGGGGAGGCGCTCGCCGCCGACATCGCCGCCCTGGCCGGCGGGCGGCTGCACTTCTACGACGCGATCGCGCCCATCGTGGCGGCCGACTCGATCGACCGCTCGATCGCCTACGCCCGGTCGCGCTACGGGAAGGGGAGCGGCGACGACTACCTGAACCTCCCGCTCGACGAGGCGCAGTACCGGGCCTTCGTGGCGGCGCTCCTCGCCGGCGAGAAGGTGACGCCGCACGCGTTCGAGGAGCCGCGCTACTTCGAGGGGTGCCTGCCGATCGAGGTGATGGCGGAGCGCGGACCCGAGGTCCTGGCGTACGGGCCCATGAAGCCGGTCGGGCTCGAGGATCCGCGCACCGGCCGCCGCCCGTACGCGGTGGTCCAGCTGCGGCGGGAGGACGTGGCGGGCACGGCCTGGAACCTGGTCGGCTTCCAGACCCGGCTCACCTGGCCGGAGCAGAAGCGGATCTTCAAGGCCTGTCTCCCTGGCCTGGCGGGGGCCGAGTTCCTGCGGCTGGGCCAGGTCCACCGGAACACCTTCCTCGAAGCGCCCCGCGTCCTCGCCCCCGACCTTTCGGCCCGGGAGCGCCCCCACCTGTTCTTCGCCGGCCAGATCACGGGCGTCGAGGGCTACGTGGAGTCGGCCGCCTGCGGGCACCTGGCGGCGCGGGCGATCCTCGACCGGCTCGCCGGCCGCCCGTTCCGTCCCCCGCCCGCGGCGACCGCGATGGGGGCCCTGCACCGCCATCTCACCGGCGAAGCCCATCCGCCGGGGTACGATTACCAGCCGACCAACGTGGTCTTCGCCCTGTTCCCTCCGCTGACCGGGCGCCACCGCGGGAAGGCCGCCCGCAAGGACGCGCACCTGGAGCGGGCCAGGAAGGAGCTCGAGCCTTGGCTGGAGATCGACGCCGCCGTGGACCGCCGGATCGCCTGACCGCCGGGGGGCGGTGCCCTGCGGCGCTCACCCTCGGCGCCCTGGCGCTCGCGCTCGCCGGCTGCCCCGCCTCCCGGCCCGCCGCCGGGCCGCCCGGCCTCGGTCGCCGCGTCTTCTCCGGCCCGGCGCGCGGCCTCTCCGCCTCGGCCGACGGGGCCTGGCTGGCCTTCCTCACCGAGTGCCGCGAGGCCCGCGGCGAGGTGCTCCCGCCGCGCACCGCCAGCTGCGACCTGGAGGTGGCGCCGAGCGCCGGCGGCCCGCCGCGGCGGGTCGCGGAGGCGGTGACCACGCTGCCCCAGGGTCTCCTCTGGAGCCCGGAGGGCGACACGCTGGCCGTGCTGGCGGGGTTCGACTATCCGTCCGCCAGCGGGACCCTGGTGCTGGTGCGCGGGGGCGGGGGACCGCAGCGCGTGGCCGACGGGGTGACCTTCCACGGCTTCGTGCCCGGCGAGCCGGCCGGGGTGGCGGCGGTGGCGGGCGGCCGCCTGCTCTTCGCCCGGGCCGGGGGATCGCCGGAGTGGTTCCCGGGCGCGGAGGGGCTGGGGTCGTTCGAGGTCAACCCGGCCTGGAGCGCGCGGCGCGAGGGCGAGACCGGGACGCTGCTCCGCCGGTCGGGGCCTGCCGGCGGGGCCCTGCTGGCCGTGGCGGCGAAGGACGGGAAGGTGCGGGAGCTCGCCCCGCGCACCGGCGACTACCGCTTCTCGCCCAGCGGGAGCGCCTTCGCCTACACGGTCCAGGGGCCGACCGGCTTCGAGCTCCGGCTGGCCGCCGGCGGGCGGACCCGGACGATGGGGCGGGAGGTGACCGGGTTCGCCTTCGCCCGCGACGGCGGCGCGCTGGCCTTCGTGGCCGGGGCCCGGCCCGGGCTCCAGGGCGATCTCTACCTGGCGCCGGTGGAGGGCGGCGAGGCGCGGCTCCTCGCCCGGGAGGTGGGCGAGTACCGCTGGGCGGCGCACGCGCCGCGGCTCGCCTGGCTGGAGCGCTACGACCCGCGGGTCCGCTCGGGCACCGCCGGGGCCCAGGGGTCGGACGGCAAGCCCCGCACCTTCGCCTCGAACGTCTCCGATCTCGAGCTGGCGCCGGACGGGCGGCACCTCGCCTTCCTCCAGCACACCACCCGGGGCGGCTACTCGGTCGACCTCGGGCTCGCCGACCTCGACGGCCCGCCCGGCCAGCCGCCGGCGACCGTGGCCCAGGGGGTGTTCGGCTTCGCCTTCTCGCCCGACGGCCGCTGGCTCTACTACCGGACCCGCTGCACCCGGAACGCGGAGGCCTGCGACCTCGAGCGCGTCCCGGCGGGCGGGCTCGCGCCCGGCACGAAGCCGGAGGCGGTGGTCCAGGCGGCGAAGAGCTTCGAGTTCGACCCGCGCGACCCCGGG
>DATKAL010000440.1:0-2282 GCA_035498135.1 Anaeromyxobacter sp. | reverse complement strand
GCGGACGCCTTCCCCCGCCTCCCCGGGCCGCCTACGCCGGAGGGCCCGGCGCACCTCGGGGTGGGCGGCGAGGCGCGCCAGCGCCCGCTCGAGCAAGGTCCGGCCCGGCTCGGTCTTGAACCAGGTCGAGGCCCCCGAGGGATGGGGGAGCGGGATCACGTCCACCGGGACGCCGTGGACCCGGGCCCGGAGCTTCTTCCCCACCACGGCCGCGATGGGCTCGGTGTGGCCCAGGACCTCGGCGATCGCCAGCCGCCCCACCGGGATGACCAGGCGCGGGGAGAGGATCTCGACCTCCCGGCGGACGAAGTCCCGCCAGAGCGCGCACTCGGCGGGGGTGGGGACGCGGTCCCCGCCTCCGCGGGTCTTGCCCGGGAAGCAGCGGACCACGGCCGAGATGTAGACGCGGGACCGGACCATCTCCTCGTCCGCCCCCGTGGCGCCCTCCAGCCAGCGGAAGAGGGTCTTCCCCGCGGTGTAGGCGAAGGGGCGGCCGAGCCGGGCCTCGTGGGGACCGGGCGCCTGGCCGATGAGGAAGATCCGGCTCGGCACCGGCGGACCGTGCACCGGCGGGCCGAACCCGGCCGGGCGGAAGGCGCCGAGGTCCCGCTGCACCTCCGCGAGCGCCGCGACGATCCGCTCCTCGTCCCTCCCCCGCCGCCCTACCGCCACGGCTCCTCGCGGATGGAGTGGATCCACCCCTCGCTGCGCGGGACGTTGGAGGGGACGCCCTGGAAGTCGTCCGCCCAGGCGGCCGCCGCCGCGGTGGCGGCCAGGACCGCGTCCAGGTGGTCGGAATGAGGGTCCTCGACGATCTGGGCGGCCTGCTCCATCTCGAACTCGACCTTGGCGGCGCTGCGGAGGGTGCGCAGGATCGCCGCCCGGGTGGAGGAGCGGGAGACACCGTCGCGGTCGTCGTCGCGGTAGGCGCAGACCCCGCAGAGCGCCCGGGCCACGTGGGCGGGGCGGACCTCGATCACCACCGGCTTCCCGGCGGCCGGCGGGTCCCAGGGGGGAAAGGCGGCGGAGACGTGCGTGAGCGTGCACAGGCCGAAGAAGGTCTGGCGGTAGGAGCGGGCGCTCGAGGGCGGGTGCAGCTCTCCCCGGTAGCAGTCGGTGACCCGCGGCCGGTCCTTGCCCAGCTCGGCGCGGAAGCGCGCCGCCCCCTCGCTGAAGTCCCGGTTCTGCCCGAGGAAGCGCTCCTCCAGGTTCTTCCCCAGCACGGCCGGACCGCGCAGCGCCTGGCGCAGCAGGCCGAGCTGGCGCAGGTGCGTCTCGGCGAGCGACAGGGCGCAGTCGATCCCGACCGCCATCCGCCCCTCGGCCCAGCGCGCCTCCTCGGCCAGCCAGGCGGCGAACCGCTGCTGGACGTCGCGGCGGCCGGGGGCGTCGGTGAAGGGGCGCCAGAGCCGCACCAGCCGGGCGCGCTCGGCCTCCAGCTCGATCTTGGCGGCCAGGATCTGGTTGCCCGCCCCCTCGATGCCGCTCCAGCGCAGGCCGAGGACCACCCCGCGATCGGGGAAGGGAACACGGGGAGGCGGGGCTCGCCCGTAAGCGGCGCTCGAGGACGTCCCGGCTTCGCTGTCGTTGGCCATGGGGTCGAGTCGGCGCCGAGGCGCCACGTGCGTTTAGCGCCGCCCTCCGCGAGGTGTCAACGACCCGGACCGTTCAGGTCCACTTCGTCGCACGCTGGGTGGAGGCGGGTTGACGCCGATCTAGAGGCGCGGTCCCGAAAGGGGGCTTCACGCGGCCGCGAGGTTCCCAGGCGGGTGCGGCGTGCCTACCGTGCAGCCAGCCGTGGCGACCCAGGCCCAACCCCGAACCCGCGCGCGTCTCCGCATCCTGGTGGTGGAGGACGACCTCGCGATCCGCGAGACGCTCTGCGAGCTGCTCCAGGAGGAGGGGTACGCGGTCGCCGGGGCGTCGAACGGCGCCGAGGCCCTCCGCCTCCTCTCCGAGGAGGGCGAACCGAGCCTGATCGTGCTCGACCTCATGATGCCGGTGATGGACGGCTGGGCGTTCCGCTCCGCGCAGCGCCGGGACCCGCGCCTGGCCCGGATCCCGGTGCTGGTCCTCTCCGCCGGGCACGCCGACGGCGACCGGTCGCTGGCCGGGCTCGGGGTGCAGGGCTTCCTCCCCAAGCCCTTCGACCTCGACACCTTCGTGAACACGGTCCACCGACTCTGCTGAGCGAGCGGTCCAAACCCTCGCCGGCGCTCGCGGGAGGGCCGCCTACTTCATGGCGCAAGCGTCGCGCGCCGCCTTCACCTGGTCGAAGAAGT
>DATKAL010000439.1:0-2013 GCA_035498135.1 Anaeromyxobacter sp. | reverse complement strand
CGGGCTGCTCGTGGCCGCGGCGCTGGCCGCGGTCCCCGCCTGCCGGTCGCAGGCCGGCAGGCTGGAGGAGGCCAACAACCTTCGCCATCGCGGCGACGCCAGGGGGGCGCTCGAGCGATACAAGGCCATCCTGGCGGCCCTGGGCGACGACGCGCTCTCCCCCGACGCGTCGGCGATCCGATGGAAGGCGCTCAAGGGGGCGGGCGACGTCTCGTACCTCGAGCTGGGCGACTACGCCGGCTCGATCCTCTACTACCGCCGCATCATCTCGCTCTACCCGGGCACGGCCGAGGCGCGCGGGGCGCGCATCGCCATCGGGGACATCTACCGCGAGCGGTTCAACGACTACCAGGCGGCCATCGCCCAGTACGCCGACGTCGCCTCCTCCGAGGCGCCCGAGGCGCCCAAGTACCAGCTCGAGGTCGCCAAGGCGTACCTGGAGCTCAAGAACTACCGCCAGGCCCGCACCGAGGCGCGCATCCTGCTCGACCGCTGGCCCGACCACCCCCTGGCCGAGGACGCGCAGCTCCTCACCGCCAACACCTGGGTCCTGGAGAAGCGGAACCAGGAGGCGCTCTCCGCCTTCCAGGCGCTGGTGGACCGCCACCCGCGCAACGAGATCCTGGCGCGCGCCCTGGAGGGCCAGGCGCACATCTTCGCCCAGGCCAGCCGCTTCGATCGGGCCATCGAGCTGTACGAGCGGGCCCTTCCCATCCACCCCAACCCGGACGCGATCCGGACCAACCTCACCGCCGTCCGAGACCGGCGCGCCAAGGCCATGCCCGCCAGGCCCGGCGACAAGGCCGCCGCCTTCGACGAGGACAAGGCCCGGTCCCGCCAGAGCGAGACGACCATCACGCCATGAAGACCGAACTCTCGGAGAAGCTCTTCGCCCGGGCGCAGCAGCTCTTCCCGGGCGGCGTGAACAGCCCGGTGCGCGCCTTCCGCGGCGTGGGGGGAACGCCCCGCTTCATCCGGCGCGCCAGGGGGAGCCACGTTACCGACGTCGACGGGAACGACTACGTCGACTACGTGCTCTCCTGGGGGCCGCTCATCGCCGGCCACTGTCACCCGCAGGTGATGCGGGCGGTGCAGGAAGCGCTCCAGGAGGGCTCCTCGTTCGGCGCGCCGTCGCCGCGCGAGATCGCGCTGGCCGAGCTGGTGCAGGAGCGGATGCCCTGGCTGGAGCGCATGCGCTTCTGCTCCTCCGGAACCGAGGCCACCACCGCCGCCATCCGGGTGGCGCGGGGCTTCACCGGGCGGGATGACCTGGTCAAGTTCGACGGCTGCTACCACGGCGCCGGCGATTCCCTCCTGGTGAAGGCGGGATCGGGCGTCGAGACGCTCGGGCTGCCCGACTCGCCCGGCGTCCCCGCCGACCTGGCCCGGCACACCCTCACCCTGCCCTTCAACGACCCGGCGGCGGCCGAGGCGCTCTTCGCAGGGCGCGGAAGCTCGATCGCCGGGGTCATCGTCGAGCCGGTGGTGGGCAACATGGGCGTGCTCGTGCCCGGGCCGGGGTACCTGGAACGGCTCGCGGCCCTCTGCCGTGAGCACGGCGCCCTCTTCATCGTGGACGAGGTCATGACCGGGTTCCGGCTCGGCCCGGGCGGCGCCTGCGGGCTGTACGGGCTGCGGCCGGATCTGGTCACCTTCGGGAAGGTGATCGGCGGCGGGCTCCCGGTGGGCGCCTTCGGCGGCCGAGCGGAGGTGATGGACCGGGTGGCGCCGGCGGGGCCCATCTACCAGGCGGGCACTCTCTCCGGCAACCCGATGGCCATGGCCGCCGGGAAGGCCACCCTCGAGCTCCTCGCCCCCGAGGCCTACCAGAAGCTGGAGGCGACCTCGGCCCGCCTGGCCGAGGGGCTCGCGGCCGCGGCGGCGCGGGCCGGCGTGCCGGTCCAGGTGAACCGCGTCGGCTCCATGCTCACCGTCTTCTTCGGCGCGTCGGCGGTCTTCGATGCCGCCAGCGCCCGGGCCTGCTCGACCCGGCGCTTCGCCGCCTTCCACGGC
>DATKAL010000438.1:0-3399 GCA_035498135.1 Anaeromyxobacter sp. | reverse complement strand
CTGGCTGGGCTGGACCGAGGAGGAGCTGGAGAAGCGGCTCGCGCAGGAGCGCGAGGAGGCGGCGCGGGGCGAGACCTTCCTGATCGCGTTCTACGCCGCCGACAAGGCGGCCAACGACCTCGACGCGCGCCACAGCGTCTGGCGGATGGCGCTGCTCAAGGACGGGGGCGAGGTGCTGGTCCGGCACGTCCAGGTGCTCGACCCCGACGCCACCATCACCCAGCTCTTCCCGTACGTGGGGAAGTTCGACACCGTCTACCAGATCGACTTCCCGCCGGTGCCGGGCGGCCCCATCTCAGGCCAGCCCTTCATCCTCCGGTTCGCCAGCGCCCTCGGCCGGATCGACCTCGACTTCGGCAGGCCGAGCGGGCCGGATCGGCCGGTGGAGGAGGTCCCGGAGCTGTAGCCGGCGCGCCGAGATCCGGGTGGCGCGCCCGCGGCGGGCCGGCCTACTCGAGGTCGCCGCGCGTGATCACCGTGTCGCGCAGCCAGCGGTCGTCGGGCTTCGGGAAGTCGAGCAGGTAGTGGAGCCCGCGCGACTCCTTGCGCTGGCGGGCGCTCTCCACGATCAGCAGCGCCACGTCGGCCAGGTTCCGCAGCTCGACGAGGTCGGGGGTCACCCGGTACTGCCAGTAGTAGTCGCGGATCTCGGTCCGGAGGACGGCCAGCCGGTGCCGGGCGCGGTCGAGCCGCTTCTGGGTCCGGACGATCCCCACGTAGTTCCACATCAGCCGCCGGACCTCGTCCCAGTTGTGCGCCACCACCACGCCCTCCTCGGGCGCGAGGGCGTCGCCGGGGTTCCAGTCGGGGATGGGCGGCGTCGGCCCGCTCGCCTCGCCCGCCTCGTCGGCAGCCCGGAGGGCCGCGCGCCAGCCGAAGACCACGCCCTCGAGGAGCGAGTTGGAGGCGAGCCGGTTGGCGCCGTGGAGGCCGGTGCAGGCCACCTCGCCGATGGCGTAGAGGCGGGGGAGCGTGGTCCGGCCGAGCAGGTCGGTCACCACCCCGCCGCACTGGTAGTGGGCCGCCGGGACCACCGGGATCGGCTGAACCGCCATGTCGATCCCGAACTCCTTGCAGGTGGCGTAGATGTGCGGGAAGTGCTCGATGAGGAAGCCCTTGGCGAGGTGCGTCATGTCGAGGAAGACGCAGTCGTCGCCGCGGCGCTTCATCTCCGCGTCGATGGAGCGGGCGACGATGTCCCGCGGCGCGAGCTCCTTGCGCGCGTCGTAGCGGGCCATGAACGCCTCGCCGGCGGCGTTGCGGAGGATGCCCCCTTCGCCCCGGCAGGCCTCGCTGACGAGGAAGCTCTTCGCCTGCGGATGGAAGAGACAGGTGGGGTGGAACTGGAAGAACTCCATGTTGGCGACGGCGGCGCCGGCCCGGTAGGCCATCGCCACCCCGTCGCCGGTCGCCACGTCGGGGTTGGTCGTGTAGAGGTAGACCTTCCCGCCGCCGCCGGTGGCGAGCACCGTCGCCCCGGCGGAGATGGTGGAGATCGTCCCCGCCGTCCGGTCGAGCACGTAGGCGCCGAGCGCCCGGCTCGGCCCGCCCAGCCCGGCCTTGCTGCTCGTGATCACGTCGATGGCGACCTGGTCCTCGACGATCCGGACCCCCTGCGCGTCGCAGGCGGCGAGCAGGGCCCGCTCCACCTCGCGCCCGGTGGTGTCCTTGGCGTGGGCGATCCGGCGGCGCGAGTGACCCCCCTCGCGGGTCAGGTGGAGACGATCCGGTCCCTCCCGGTCGAACTCGACCCCCAGGGACAGGAGCCAGCGGATCCGGTCCGGCCCCTCCCGGACCGTCACCTCGACCGCGTCGCGCCGGCAGAGCCCGGCGCCGGCCACCAGGGTGTCCTGGACGTGCAGCTCGAACTCGTCGTCCGGCCCGAGGACCCCGGCGATCCCCCCCTGGGCATACTGGGTCGAGCCCTCCCCGCGCTGGCGCTTGGTTAAGACCAGGACGGAGCCGTGCTCCGCGGCCCGGAGCGCGAAGGTCAGGCCGGCGACGCCGCCGCCCAGGACCAGGAAGTCCACGTGCTCACGTGGCGAGAGGGGGCTCATGGGGTCACATGTAGCATACGGCCGGGAACAAAGTTGTCCGGCCGACCGCCCTGCTGGTACCTTTCCCCCGTCGATGTCCGCCCCCCGCGTCATCTCCGGGATGGTCCTGCTCGGGCTCCTCGCGGCCGGCCCGGCCCGGGCGAACGACCTCTACTCCTACGTCGACGGC
The DNA here is from genome assembly GCA_035498135.1 of Anaeromyxobacter sp. Taxonomy (GTDB): domain Bacteria; phylum Myxococcota; class Myxococcia; order Myxococcales; family Anaeromyxobacteraceae; genus Anaeromyxobacter. Next base: position 1,173 of record DATKAL010000438.1, on the reverse strand, counting down.
GACGGCGTGATGCACTTCTCCAACGCCCCCTCCGACCCGCGCTTCCACCGGGTGGGCAGCCGGGCGACCGCCGGGGGGATCTACCGGTCGAGCCCGGGCCCCCAGGCGCGGGCCCAGCCGCTGCCGCGGGCCGGCGCCCAGGACCGCTACCGCGAGCACATCCGGAGCGCGGCCAGCAAGTACGCGCTCCCCGAGGCGCTCCTCCTGGCGGTGATGGCGGTCGAGTCCAACTTCGATCACCGGGCGATCTCGGAGAAGGGGGCGGTCGGGCTCATGCAGCTCATGCCCGACACCGCCCGAGAGATGTACGTCGCCGACGCCTACGAGCCGTCCCAGAACATCGAGGGCGGCGCGCGCTACCTGCGGATCCTGGCGAACCAGTTCCAGGGCGACCTGGTGAAGACCCTCGCCGCCTACAACGCCGGGCCCGACGCGGTCCGCCGGGCCGGGGACACCGTGCCGGACATCCCGGAGACCCGGGAGTACGTGCGCAAGGTGGTGGCGCTCTACCAGGCCTACCGGGCAGGACGGTGAGGCCGTGGCTCGCCGGGGGGGCAGCCAGGAAGTCGACCGGAACGACGAGGAGTTCGTCTTCCACCTGACCCGCGGGGCGGACCTGCTCGCGCGCGGCGAGGCCGAGCCGGCCACCGCCTCGCTGGAGAGCGCCCTCGAGCTCCGCCCCAAGGACGCGAAGGTGCTCGGCCTCCTCGGCCAGGCCTTCTACAAGCTGAACCGGTACGAGGACGCGATCATCGCCTGGCAGCGGCTGGTGGACGACAACCCGGTCGAGCCGGCCGCGCGGGTGAACCTGGGCCTCGCCTTCCTCAAGGCCAAGCAGTTCCCCGAGGCGCGTCGCCAGCTCGAGATCGCGCTCGACCTCAACCCCGACCACAAGAAGGCGATGGGCTACCTCGGGCTGGCCCTCCTCGAGGACGGGGACGCGTCCCTGGCCCGGGGCTGGTTCCAGAAGGCCGGGTCGGACCAGATGGTGGCCCGCTGCGACGAGGTCCTCGCCGGCGGCGCCCGCCCCGGCGCGGCCGCCGAGGCGGCGGTGGAGACCGAGCCGCCGCCCGTGCCCGAGCCCATCCACACCCCGCTCCCGGGGAAGCTCCGGGCCGTCCCGGTGGAGCCGCCGGCCGAGGCGCCGGCCCCCGCGGCCACCCTGGCGCCGGG
>DATKAL010000437.1:0-31952 GCA_035498135.1 Anaeromyxobacter sp. | reverse complement strand
CGCCGCCGCCCCCGGCCCGCCCCCGCCCCGCCGCCCGAGGAGGTCCCGGAGTTCCGGCCGGTGGAGCCGACCCCTCCCTCGCCCCCGGTGGCCGCGGCGCCGCCGCCCGAGGGCCCCCTCGAGCCGGCCCCGCCCACCCCGGAGGCACCCGAGCCCTGGCGGGCGATCGAGCCCGCCCGCACCGTCCCCCCTTCTGCTCCGCCGGCGGAGGGGCCGGCCGCACCTCCCGCGGCCCCCGAGCCGGACATCGACGTGGACGTGGAGGAGCCGGCGGAGGCCTCGCCGGCGGCCGTCCTCCCGGACGAGGTCCCGCCGGCACGGGCTCCGTCGGCGGTCGCCGCGCCGGCCGGTCCGCCCGCTCTCCAGCCGGCCCCGCCGCCCGTCGAGCCGGACCAGGCCGCGGTGGCCCTCCTCGCCACCGCCCCCGGCTCGCCGGAGCGCGCCGAGGCGGTCGCGCGCCTGGCCGAGGACGGGACCGCCGCGGTGACCGCCCTCTTCGCTCGCCTCCCCGGGGACCAGGCCGGGGCGGGCGCCGGCGCGCCGGCCGAGTTCGGCCCGCTCGCGGCCGCGCTGGTCGCGATCGGCAAGCCGGCCGTCCCCGCCCTGGTCGAGGCGCTCCAGGATCCGCACGCCGCCCGGCGCCGGGCCGCGGCCGCGCTGCTCGGGGCGATCGGCGAGCCGGCCGCCTTCCCGGCCCTGGCCGAGCGGGCGCTGGACGCGAGCCCGGAGGTGGCCGCCGAGGCGGCCGCCGCCCTGGGCGCCCACCGCCGGCATCCGGCCATGCGCGCCATCCCCGAGCGGCTCCGGCGCGCGCTGCTCTCCGGCGGCGGCGTCCGGGCCGCCGGGGCCGCCCGCGCCCTGGGCGAGCTCCGGGACCTGGAGGCCATCCCGCTCCTGGTCCAGGCGCTCGAGACGCCCGACCGCGCGCCGGCCGAGGTGGCGGCCGAGGCGCTCGCCCGGATCACGCTCCAGCGGCTCGGGACCGATCCGCGGCGCTGGCTCCCCTGGTGGAAGGAGAACCGCGGCCGCGGCCGCGCCGAGTGGCTCCTCTCCGGCCTCACCAGCGCGGACCGGGAGGTGCGCGCGGCGGCCGCCGAGGAGCTCGCCCGGGCCGCCCCCCCTCCCGTGCCCTACTCGCCGGACGCGCCCCCCGAGGAGCGGGAGAGCGCGGCCCGCGCCTGGGCGGGGTGGTGGGCGCGGTCGGGCCAGGTGCTGTAGCAGCGGCTCCCGTCGAGACGCGAGGACCCCGCCGGAGCGGGGTCCTCGGAAGGCCGGTGCCCGGAGCTCGCCCTACACCGCGGCGATGAACATCCGCACCCGCTCCTCGTCGGTGTCCACGTCCTTGGGCTCGATCTCGTAGAACTTCTCCCGGGGGGACATGAGGACCGACTTGAGGAGCTGGGTCGTGCGGGCCCGGCGCTCGCGCTCGATCTCCTTGGGATCGACCTCGACGAACTTCTCGTCGGGGGTGATCTTGAAGAGCGGCTGGCCCTTCTGCACCACCGTCCCGTCCGCGCCCTGCATCAGCACCCGGTCGATGGTCCCGGAGAAGGTGGCCCGGACGGTGTTGAACATCTTCATCACCTCGATGATGTAGAGCGCCTGCCCCTTCTCGAAGTGCTGGCCCTCGGCGACGAAGGGCGGCCGCCCGGGCGCCTCCTGCCGGTAGAACATCCCGCCGAAGGGGGTCACCAGCTCGTCCGCCTTGGTGGCCGGGGGCGGCACCAGGACCTTCTTCATCCGGGCCTGGAGGTCGGGGTCGTTGAGGTGGGTGGGGATGGTGACCTCGAGATCGGGCTCGACCCGGAAGTCGAAGAAGCGGACCGCGTCCGCCACCATGAAGAGCAGCCCGAGCAGCTCGTTCCCCGACTCGTAGCCGAGGTGCGCGGCGCGGATCTTCGCCCAGGTCTCGGCGTCGTAGCCACCCTGCGGCGCCTCGCTCTTCAGGATCTCGTTCAGCTTGTAGAACTCCTCCCGGCGCAGGCCGAAGGTCCGGCGGAGCTCGACGTAGAAGCGGATCGACCGCTGGAGCAGCTCGTGGTCGTGCTGCCAGATGACCTCCGCCGCGGGCTCCCGCGGGTCGTAGGCCATGTTCAGGTACTCGTAGGTGTCGTTGAGCACGCCGAGCGGATTCCGGATCCAGATCAGCTTGCCGTTCTCGATCTTGTAGTTGTGGCGGTTGAGGGAGAGCCAGCCGGCCAGGAGGTGGGGCTCGGCGAGGAGCCGCTCGATCACCCGGGTGAGGAGGGTGACCTTGCGGTCGATCACCTCGGCCATCGCCTTGGAGGCGGAGGGGTCGTCGGGGTGATCGGCCGCCATCTGGGCGGCGTAGTGCTTCTTCATCTCCGCGAAGGCGAAGGCGATGTCGAGCTTGTTCCCCTCCTCCTTGAGCTGGCCGACCAGCGTCAGGTAGGGGACCACGAAGCGGGTGGTGGGCTTGGCGAGCACGCTCTGCCCGAGGAACCAGTTCACCAGGCCGTAGTGGAACTGGAGGTTGGTGGCCAGGTTCACGCCCCGCAGGCTGGTCTTGGCGAGGACCTTGGCCAGGTGCTGGTAGGCGTGGCGCCGGGTGTCGCCGTGGGTGAGGAGGAGAGCGATGTTCGAGTCGTAGGCGCCCGCCACCCGGTAGCGCATGAACATGCCGGTGTCCGGGTTGGGCATGCTGATGCCCTGGTCGTCGCGGATCTCGCCCTCGATGGGCCTCGACCAGAAGCGGATCAGGCCGCCGGCGTGGGGGGAGAGCGACGCGTCGGTGGCGTTGAGGCGGGCCTCCACCGCCCCGCCGAAGCGCGGGATCCGGGTGGGCTTGGGGAGCCGCTCCTTGTGGCGGGCGAGGAGCGCCATCGCCTCGACCAGCGACTCGACCACGAAGGCGTCGCTCGGGTCGTCGGGGTTGGTGAACTTGAGGCTGTAGCAGAGCTCGGTCACCCGGTGCTCGACCTGGATCCGGGTGTTGACCTCCATGAAGTAGTACCGGTCCCGGTCGACGATGCACTCGAAGGTGGAGGCGGAGTCGAGCCCGACCGCCGCGCCGAAACGGGCGGCGTCGTCCTCCATCCGCCTCAGGATCTCGAGGTCGGTGGTGAGGGCCTTCACCACCTCCGGCTTGCCGTTCTTCTGGGCCCGGCCGATGGCGGCCGCCAGCCCTTCCTGCGTGACCGAGACCTCGAGCAGCTTCTGCTCGTGCATCTGCAGGGAGCAGTCGCGGCCGCCCAGGGCCACGCACCACTTGCCGTTCCCGAGGAGCTGGATCTCGTTGTGGCGGGTCTGCTCGATGTTGAGCTCGATGAGGACGTTCTTGTTGTCGCCGACGCCGGTGGCCTTGACCTCGTTCAGCACCTCGCGCACCAGGGTGGGCGCCTCGGCGGCCGCGTCGGCGACGAGCTTCGGGTCGGAGGGGTTCTTGGCGGTGAGCAGGGCGCCGCCCAGGATGCGCTGGCCCTTGCCGCCGCCGCCGCCGATCGCCTTGAGGCGCACGCGGCTGCGCGGGTGCTCCTTGAACATCTGGGCGACCTCGCGCTCCACCTGCTCGCCCAGCTCCTCGATGGTGAAGAGGTCCATCCCCTTGGCGTAGGAGGCCATCAGCACCCGGTCGGCGAGGTCCTCGAGGGGGAGCTTCTCGTCCTCGAAGAGCTTCGGGTCGAGGCCGAACTCGCGGGCCTCGTTGACCAGGGCGAGCTTCTTGCGGGTGTCGAACTTGCGAAGCAGGGTCCGGGCGGTGACGTTGTTCACCCCCGGGGTGACGCTCACCTTGACCTCGAGCGCCGTCCGCTTGGCCTCGTCCTTCTTCCCCGCCCGGGCCTGGGTGATCGAGTTCGGCCCGATGAACTTGAGGCCGGCCCGCTCGATGGTGGCCACGAACTCCTCGTCCTCGGCCATGAAGCCGTAGCCGGCGAAGATCGCGTCGTAGCCGTTGTCCTTGGCGATCTGGACGATCTGGTTCATCCGCTCGACGCGCTCCTCCTTGGAGGCGCCGCTGTAGTCGGGGACGCGGTGGACCCGGGAGGTGTCGGTGAGCTGGCGGAGCTCGGGGGCGAGGGCGTTCGGGTAGACGATCGAGTCCTTCTCGGAGAGGAGGATCCCGTAGTACGTGATCCCCATCTCCTCGAAGACGTCCATCGCCTCCTTGCGGATGGGGCCGCGGCAGACGATGAGCGGCTTCAGGTCCTCGCAGGCGAAGGAGCGCACCCAGGCCGAGGGCGACCGGCCGAGCCGGCGGTCGCGGTGGATGAGGGGGTTGTGGGTGTAGGTGTCGGTGGTGGAGGCCATCGTTCTCTCTCGGGTCTCGGGGCCGGTCGCGGCCTAGTGGAACTCGCGCTGCGGGCCGCTCATCGGCGACGGCTTGTAGTGGCGGAGCAGGAACCCGAGGTTCTCCCCCAGCACCTTGCGCAGGTCGGTCGGCATCACGATCGAGGAGATCGAGCCGAGCGCCAGGCCCTCCTTCGGGTTCATGAGCTCCTTCTCGTAGCGGCGGTTGAGGGCGGCCTCCTCCCCCTTGAGCCAGTCCGCCGCCTCCTTGTCCGCGTCCTTCTTGGCGGCGGCCGCGTCCATCCCGGCGGCGCCGCGCTGCTGCGCCCCCTTCTTGGCCATCTCGGCCGCCTTGCCGCGGATCTTGCGGAGCTCGTCCTTGTAGACGAACTCCTTGCCGGCCGGCCCCATCACCGCCAGGCGGGTGGTGGGCAGCGCCAGCACCAGGTCCGCGCCGGTCGGGTAGTTGTTGTAGGAGGCGTAGGCGCCGCCGAACGCGTTCCGGAGGATGAGGAGGATGCGGGGGGTGCGGACGTCCACGATCGCGTCGAGCATGGAGCGGCCCGCCTGCACGATCCCGCGGGTCTCCTGGTCGCGGCCGGGGAGGAAGCCGGTCGTGTCCTCCATGAAGATGATGGGGATGTTGTAGACGTTGCAGAAGCGGACGAACCTGGCGATCTTGAGGGCGGTGTCGCAGTCGATCTGGCCGGAGCCGACCGCGCTGTTGTTGGCCACGAAGCCGACCACGTTCCCGCCCAGGCGGCCGAAGGCGGTGACGACCTCGCGGGCGCGCTCGGGCTGGATCTCGAAGTAGTCGCCGTAGTCGCAGACCTGCTGGATGATGATCGACACGTCGAAGGGGGTGTTGAACCCGGTCGGCGAGTTGAAGGCCTTCTTCAGGAGGGTGTTGATCTCCCAGGTCTTGCGGTCGAGCGGATCGCTGGTGGGCTGGAAGGGGGCGAACACCGAGTTGTTGTCGGGCAGGTAGTCGAGCAGGCGCACCGCCTGGCGGAGGGCGGCCAGCTCGTCCATCACCGTGAGGTCGGCCACGCCCGAGGCGCCGTGGACCTTGGGCCCACCCAGCTCCTCCGGGGTGATGTCCTCGCCCAGCACCGACTTGACCACCCCCGGGCCGGTCAGGCCGAAGAAGGTGTCGTTCGGCTGGATCACGAAGCTGCCCTGGCGCGGCAGGTAGGAGCCGCCGCCGGCGTTGAAGCCGAACATGCACATGATCGAGGGGACCACGCCGCTGATCTTCCGCAGGGCGGTGAAGGCCTCGGCGTAGCCGTCCAGCCCGCCCACGCCGGCCGGGACGTAGGCGCCCGCCGAGTCGTTCATGCCGATGAGCGGGATCCCCTTGTCCCCGGCGAGCCGGAAGAGCCGGGCGAGCTTGCTGCCGTTGGTGGCGTCCATCGACCCGGCGCGGACGGTGAAGTCGTGGCCGTAGCAGGCCACGTCGCGCCCCTTGATCTTGAGGACCGCGGTGACCAGCGAGGCGCCGTCCAGGTTCTTGCCCCAGTTCTGGTAGAGGACCAGCGGCTCCTCGTCGGTGAGCACCCGGATCCGCTCCCAGACGGTCATCCGCTTCTTGGCGTGCTGCTTCTCGATCTGATCGATGGCCACCGAGCGGAGGGGGCGCTGGATGAGGTCCCAGCCCTCCTTCATCGCCTCCTCGTACCCGCCGGTCTCCCGGGCGATCTCGCCCGGGATGTTGAACTCGACGCGCTCCGGGGGATCGAGGGGGTTGGCGAGGGTGGGCTTGGGGGCTTTGGTGGACATCGAGTCGGTCTCCGGTCTGGCGGCTTCCGGCCGCGAGGCGCGCTCCTCACCCACCGGCCCGGGGGTCGCTGGTGCGGACGGGTGGGGAATGGAGGGCGGATTCTGACAAGCCCCGGCCTCGAGGGCAAGGCTCGGGCATACCCATTCACGGCCAGTCATGGATGTCCGCGGTGGCCGGCAGCCCGCCGAGCGCTCCGCCCAGCCGTCCCCGCGCGTGACGCCCTGCGTCAGCGGGGAAAGCGTCGGCTTGCCTCGCTCGACCGCGGGTGCCTATCCTCCGGGCCCGAACCGGCCCAAGGCCCCGAGGCGACTCCATGTACAAGTCGGCCGATCCCGATCCGCGGCGCGCCCTCCTCGACCAGCTCGACGCCGAGGCGGAGAAGGGCGGCGGCGAGGAGCGGGTGGCCCGCCAGCACCGGGACGGGAAGCTGACCGCCCGCGAGCGGATCGAGCTCTTCCTCGACCCCGGCACCTTCGTCGAGCTGGACAAGTTCAAGACCCACCGCTGCGCCGACTTCGGGATGGAGGGCCACCGGGTCCTGGGCGACGGGGTGGTCACCGGCTACGGCCTCGTGGAGGGGCGGCAGGTCTTCCTCTTCGCCCAGGACTTCACGGTCTTCGGCGGATCGCTCTCCGGGGCCTTCTCCGAGAAGATCTGCAAGGTGATGGACCTGGCCATGGAGGTGGGCTGTCCGGTGGTGGGGCTCAACGACTCCGGCGGGGCGCGGATCCAGGAGGGGGTGGTCTCCCTCGCCGGCTACGCCGAGATCTTCCTGCGCAACACCCTCGCCTCCGGGGTGGTGCCGCAGCTCTCCGTCATCCTCGGCCCCTGCGCCGGAGGGGCGGTCTACAGCCCCGCCATCACCGACTTCATCTTCATGGTGCGGGACACCTCCTACATGTTCATCACCGGCCCGGACGTGATCCGGACGGTGACGCACGAGGAGGTGACCAAGGAGGACCTGGGCGGCGCCCGCACCCACTCGACCCGCTCCGGGGTGGCCCACTTCGCCTTCGACGGCGAGGAGGCCACCCTCAAGGCGGTGCGCGAGCTCCTCTCCTTCCTCCCGCTCAACAACGCCGACGACCCCCCGGCGCAGCCCTGCTCGGACGACGTCTCCCGGCGCGACGAGGCGCTCAAGACCCTGGTCCCCGACAACCCGACCAAGGCCTACGACATGCGGGACGTGATCCGGGCGGTGGTCGACGACCGCCACCTCTTCGAGGTGGCCGAGCACTTCGCCGCCAACGTGGTGATCGGGTTCGCCCGCCTCAACGGCCGGCCGGTGGGGGTGGTGGCCAACCAGCCGGCGGTGCTCGCCGGCGTGCTCGACATCGACGCCTCGGTGAAGGCGGCCCGCTTCGTCCGCTTCTGCGACGCCTTCAACATCCCGCTCCTCACCTTCGTGGACGTGCCCGGGTTCCTCCCCGGCACCGACCAGGAGTGGAACGGGATCATCGTCCACGGCGCCAAGCTCCTCTACGCCTTCGCCGAGGCCACCGTTCCCAAGGTCACGGTGATCACCCGCAAGGCCTACGGCGGCGCCTACGACGTGATGGCGTCCAAGCACATCCGGGCGGACGTGAACCTCGCCTACCCCGGGGCGGAGATCGCGGTGATGGGGCCAGAGGGGGCGGTGAACATCATCTTCCGCAAGGAGCTGGCGGCGGCCAAGGACCCGGTCGCGGAGCGCGCCCGCCTGGTCCAGGAGTACCGGGACAAGTTCGCCAACCCCTACAAGGCCGCGGCGCTCGGCTACGTGGACGAGGTGATCAAGCCCGAGGACACCCGCCCCCGCGTGATCCGCGCCTTCGAGATGCTCCGGACCAAGCGCCAGGACACCCCGTCCCGCAAGCACGGCAACATCCCGCTCTAGGCTCCGCCCCGCGCGATCTCCGTGAACCGCGCCAGGCGCACGCCCGCCTCGGCGCAGTCCGCCTCCAGCTCCGGGGCCGCGAGGTAGGCGAGCTCGGCGGCGCGGGCCGGGGCGATGGGGTCGTCCGGATCGCCCGGGGGAAGGCCAGGGTGGCACATGAGGAGGGCGCCGTCGGCGGCCCCGGCCAGCCAGCCGCGGAAGAGCGAGCGGTAGTCCGCCCCAGGCCCGAGGCCGTACACGCCTGCGAAGTCTGCGTTGTGCGGGATCCCGCGGGCCCGGAGCGCGCGGCGCAGCCCCCGCCCGCCGAGGAGGCCGAGGAGCGCGGCCTTGGCCCCCCGGGTCCGGAGGGCGGCGGTGTTCCGGATCGCCGGCCCGGGGGCCGGGTAGCGGGCGGCGAGCAGGTCGAGGAGGGTGTCGCGGATCACCGGGAGCGCGTGGACGTGCTGGTGGCCGTCGACGAAGGCGGGCGGGCGCCCCAGGGCGGCCTCGAAGGCGTCGAGCTGCCGCGCGATCCGCTCCCCGAGCGCCGGGCGGGAGAGGGCCCGGGCGTGGCTCCGGACGAGGAGGGGGAGGAGCCCACCGCGGCCGGCGGCCAGGTCGAGGTGGAGGCCGAGGTCGACCGCCCCCTCGACCTCGCGGAGGGCGGGCGCCGCCGCGGCGAAGCCGGGCGCCGCCACCTGGCAGCTCACCGCCCCGAGCCGGCCGGTGCGGGCGAGCCGCAGGATGCCCGCGTCCGAGGTCGCGCCCGCCCCGTAGTCGTCGGCGCAGAGGGCGAGGCGCCTCATGGCCGGTCCGCCTCCCGCGCCTTGACACCCGGGGAGGCCAGGGACAACGTGCGGGCGCGATGACCTCCGGTGACGCGAGCGGGGTGGACCAGGGCCCGGCCGGCCGCGCCGTGGCGGGCCGCGCCGTGGCGGCGGTGCTGGGCGGGCTCCTCCTCGCCTTCCTCGCCGCCACCGGGGCGCGGGCCCTGAACGTGCCCGACGAGGGGCGCTACGCCGAGGTGGCCCGCGAGATGCTGCGGCTGGGCGACTGGGTCACGCCGCGGCTCGACGGCGTCCCCTTCCTCGACAAGCCCCCCCTCTTCTACTGGCTGGAGGCGGGCGGGTTCGCGCTCTTCGGGGTCCACGTCTGGTCGGCGCGGCTCGTGCCGGCGCTCCTCGGGTTCGCGGGCTGCGCCATGGTCTACGGCGCGGGGGCCCGGCTCCGCGGCCGGAGGGCGGGGCTGCTCGCCGCCCTCCTGCTGGCCGCGAATCCCTACTACTTCGGGGCTTCGCAGTACGTCAACCACGACCTGGCGGTGGCCACCTTCATCACCGCCGCGATCCTGGCCTTCGCCCTCGGGGACCGGAGCGAGGGGCGGGCCCGGGCCGGCTGGCTCCACGCCGGCTACGCCGCCATGGGGATGGCGGTGATGACCAAGGGGCTCATCGGCCTGGTGCTCCCCTTCGGCGCGGTCGGGCTCTTCGTCCTCGCCACCGGCCGCTGGCGCGAGCTCGCCCGCTACCACCTCCCCACCGGGCTCCTCCTGGCGGCCGCCGTCGCCGTCCCCTGGCACCTCGTGGCCCAGGGGCGCAACCCCGACCTGCTCCACTACCTGTTCGTGGTCCAGCACTTCCAGCGGTACGCCGGCTCGGGCTTCAACAACCCGGCCGGCCCGCTCTTCTACCCGCTCGCCATCGCCGCCGGGCTCCTCCCCTGGTCGCCGCTCCTCCCGGCCGCCTGCGCCCGCGCCTGGCGCGCGTTCCGCGCCGCGCCCGGGCCGGCCCGCACGGAGCTCCTCCTCCTCGCCTGGCCGCTGGTGGTGGTGGCCTTCTTCTCCATCCCGCGCTCGAAGATCGCCGGCTACGCGCTCCCCGCCCTGCCGCCGCTCGCGCTCCTCGCCGCCCTCGAGCTCGACGCCCGGCTGAACGCCGATCCGCTCCGGAACCGGGCCCGGCGCCTCCCGCTCCTCGTCTCGGCGGCGGCGATGGGGGTCCTCGGAGTCGGCCTGATCGTCGCCCCGTTCACCCCGCTGCTGCGCGCCGCGCTCTCGCTCCCGGTGGCCGCCTGGGCGGCCCTCTGCGGCGCCGGTGCCGTCGTCGCCGGGATCGTCGCCTGGCGCGCCGCCGGGCAGGGCCGGCCGGCGCGAGCGGTCGCCGCCCAGGTCGCCTTCGCCGCGGCGCTCACGGCGGGCGTGCTCCCCGCGCTCACCGGCGCGCTCGGGGACACGAGCCGCCCGCTCGCCGAGGCGCTCGCGCCCCGCCTCCAGCCCGGGGACGTGGTCGCCTGCTACCGGCGCTACCTCTACGACCTGCCCGTGTACCTGGACCGGCGGGCACCGCTGGTGGTGGCCGAGCACTGGGGCGACCCGGGGATCCCGGAGCGGGACAACTGGCAGCGCGAGCTCTGGCTGGGGCGCGAGTGGGAGCCCGCCTCCCGCGCCTGGCTGGTGGAGCCGGCGGAGCTGGCTGCGCGCTGCCGGGGGGCGCGCTGCTTCGTGCTGGCGCGCTCCCGGGACCTGGGCGAGCTCTCCGGCCTGCTCCCGCTCGCCTCGGCGAACGGGATCGCGCTCCTCGCCACCCCGGAGGCCGCCGGGCCCGTCGGGCTCAGCGCGACGCCCGTCCCGGGGGCGGCAGGGCGCTGAAGTCCTGGTCCTCGGCCACCAGGTAGTTGGGGCGGCGCTTCACCTCCTCGTAGACGCGCGCCAGGTACTCGCCCAGGACGCCGAGCGAGAGGAGCTGCACGCCCGAGAAGAACATGATGCTCACCACGATGGTGGGGTAGCCGGGCACGTCCGCTCCGAGGACGAGCGTCTCCGCCAGCACCCAGCCGCCGTAGCCCATGGCGACGAGGGAGATCACCACCCCCACGGCGCCGATCAGGCGCAGGGGCAGGTAGCTGAAGGCGGTGATCCCCGCCACCGCCAGCCCGATCAGGCGGTGGAGCACGAACGAGGAGCGGCCGGCGGCCCGGGGCTGCACGTCGTAGGTGAAGGGCGTGGAGCGGAAGCCCACCCAGCCGTAGAGCCCCTTCATGAAGCGGGACCGCTCCGGGAGGCGGACCAGCGCCTCCACCACCTTGCGGTCCATCAGCCGGAAGTCGCCGGCGCCGGGCGGGATCTCGACGCTCGAGCCGCGGCTCAGGATCCCGTAGAACATCGCCGCCCCGAGCCGCTTCGACCAGCGCTCGTCGTCGCGGCCCGAGCGGATCCCGTAGACCATGTCGTACCCCTCCCGCCAGCGGCCGAGCATGGCGGGGAGGTCGGAGAGCGGGTGCTGGAAGTCGCCGTCGAGGAGGATGACCACCTCGCCGCGCGCCGCCTCCAGCCCGGCCGAGAGGGCCGCCTCCTTCCCGAAGTTCCGGGAGAGCTCGAGGTAGCGGACCCGGCAGGCGGGGGCGGCGGCGAGCACCGCCTCGCGGGTGGCGTCGCGGCTGCCGTCGTTCACCACCACGATCTCGAAGCGATCGCTCAGGGCGGCCAGGGCGTCGCGGAGCGCGGGCAGGAAGCGGCCGGCGTTCTCCGCCTCGTCGTGCATGGGGACGACGGCGGAGAGGGAGGGGACGTGAGCGCGGGCGCCCGGGGCGGGCGCGGGCCGCTCGTCGCTTGGGGTCGGCATCCGGGGCGAGGAAACCACGGGGCGGTGCCGGCGTCGAGGGCGACGCTGGCCCCCGTCCCGCCGGCCGGGTATGGGTGGGGAGGAGGGCGCGATGGCCGACCTGGGGATCGAGGATCTGACGGTGGGCGCCGGCCGGGAGGCCCGGGCGGGCGACGCCCTCGAGGTCCACTACGCCGGCTGGCTGGAGGGGGGACGGCAGTTCGACGCCTCGGCGGGCGGCGCGCCCTTCGCCTTCGACCTCGGGGCGGGCGAGGTGATCAAGGGCTGGGACCAGGGGCTCGTCGGGATGCGGGTGGGCGGCCGGCGCCGGCTCACCGTCCCTCCCGAGCTCGCCTACGGGAGCCGCGGCTTCCCGGGCGTGATCCCGCCCCAGGCGACCCTGATCTTCGAGGTGGAGCTGGTCGCGATCCGCTGACCGGCCGCGGGACGCCGACCTCCGGAAGCACGAGAGCCCGGCCCCTCGCCGAGGAACCGGGCTCCAGGGGGCTCTCGCCCTCGGCGCGCCGCGCGCTACACCTTGCGCACGTTCGCGGCCTGCAGGCCCTTCGGGCCCTTCACCACGTCGAACTCCACCTTCTGACCCTCGGAGAGGCTCTTGAAGCCCTCGCCGGTGATCGCGCTGTAGTGGCAGAAGACGTCCTCACCCCCGTTGTCCTGGGTGATGAAGCCGAAGCCCTTTGCGTCGTTGAACCACTTCACGGTGCCAGTCGCCATGCACTTCTCTCTTATCTTTGCTCGAGCCGCCGAGATGACGTTCGGTCCTACCGCGGGGCGGTGGACAAAAATTCTCTATCCGAAAAAAACCAGCACGTCGAGCGACGCAGCCCGCGCGGGGGCCGCGTCCACCCGCCCCGGTCCGGGGCTGCGGCTCTAGGCCGCGACCCCGTGGACGGCGGCGGCCACCGCCGGGCGGGGGGACTCGGCGGCCAGGCGCGCCTCCAGATCCTCCAGGATCTCCGCGGCGCTGGGCAGCTCGAGCACCGTCCGCTCCGGGATCCGGACCAGGCTCTGGCCGGTGTAGAAGAGGCCGTTCTCGGTGTCGCCCTTCACCGCGGCGGCGAGGAGGGCGTCGGTGATGCAGAAGCTCTCCTTGTACTTGGTCGCCCGGCAGACGCAGAGGCTCTCCGCCAGGCACTCGATGCAGGAGCTCTTCCGCCCCTGGAACCCGTCCTTGCCGAAGTACCAGGCCTTGGACTTGGGGGGCACCGCCTCGCCCCGCGCCAGCCGGTCGGTGAAGGCGTTGCGCACCGCCCGCGCCTTCATCCCCTTCACGCAGCTGGTGATGATGGCGATGTCCTCGAGCGTCTTGCCGAGGTGCATCTGCTTGAAGGCCGGGTGGACGTCGCCGTCCGAGCAGGCCAGGAACCGGGTGGCGAGCTGGACGCCGGCGGCGCCCGCGGCCAGGAAGCGGGAGACGTCGGCCGCGTCCACGCCGCCCGCCGCCACCACCGGCAGCGAGGTGTGGGCGAGCACCTCCTCGACCAGGGCGGGCAGGGGGTGGCCGATGTCTCCGATGTGGCCGCCCGCCTCCGCCCCCTCGGCCACCAGGAAGTCGGCGCCCCACTTCTCGTACATGGCGGCGAGCCGGCCGGAGGAGACGATGCCGGCGAAGGGGATCCCGCCCTCCCGGCACCACTTCACGATCTCCCGCGAGATGCCGGCCCCCTGCACGATGAAGGAGACGCCCTCCTCGATGGCGAGGCGGGCGGCGGCCTCGAAGTCCGCCTTGTTGATGGCGGCCATCAGGTTCAGGCCGACGTAGCCCTGGGGCGCCTCGCGCTTGGCGCGCCGGATCTCGTTCCGGAGGTGCTCCGGGGTCTTCACCACCGCCGAGATCGTCCCCACCCCGACCAGCCGGGCGCCCGCGTGGCGCGCCACCTTGCCGGCCAGGCCGTCGGAGGCGTGGATCCCCATCCCGCCCTGGACCAGGAGCCGCCGCCCGGAGCGCAGGACGCCGGCGATCGCGGCGCGATCGAGGCGAGGAGCCGGGGGAAGGGGCGGCTCGTGGGCGGGGGCATGGGCGAGGCTCATCTCGACGCTCCGCGGCGCGCCGGGGAAGGGGGCCGGCGGCGGACGCAGGATTCTCCGATCGGCGTGTCACCCGCATGTCACCGCGGCTCGTGACGCAGCCCGTCTCGAGCGGGGACATTCGCTGTGCGTGCATGTGTCTCGATTCGAGAATCGATCCTTCGCGCACTCGTCACCGCCGCTCCACCGCCCGGACACCGGGAATGGGCAGGCTGATCGGGCCCTCCGGTCGCACCGGGGGGCGCGCAGGGGGGCGGGAGCGAGATGACCACGGCGATCGGCGACCTCCTCCTTTCCCTGGCCGGAATCGGCGTGCTGGTGCTGGCGGCCCAGCACCTGGCGCTGCGCCGGCACCTGCGCCGCCCGGTCGCGACCGTCCCCGCGGTCCGGCCCGGCATCTCCATCCTGAAGCCCCTCTGCGGCGTGGACGACCGCCTGGAGGAGAACCTCGCCGCCTTCGCCGCCCTGGATCACCCGCGCTACGAGGTGGTGCTCGGGGTCCGCAGCCCGCGCGACCCGGCCTTCGACGTGGCGCGCGCCGCGGTGCGGCGCTGGCCGGAGCGGATGCGCCTGGTGGTGCAGCGGGGCGAGCCTGGCCTGAACCCGAAGGTGAACCAGCTCGTGGGCCTGGCCCGCGCGGCCCGCCACGACCTGCTGGTGGTCTCCGACTCCAACGTGCGGGTGGGGTCGGGGTACCTGGGGGAGATCGCCGAGGCCTTCGCCGATCCCGCGGTCGGCCTGGTCACCCACCCGGTGGCCGGCGAGGGGGAGCGGCGGCTCGGCTCGCTCCTCGAGAACCTCCACCTGGCCGGCGCGGTCGGCCCGGGGATGGTGGCCGCGCAGCGGCTCGGCGGCCGCGACGTCGTGGTGGGGAAGTCGATGGCCCTGCGGCGCGCCGACCTCCGCTCGCTGGGCGGGTTCGAGGCGGTCAAGGACGTGCTCGCCGAGGACTACGTGCTCGGCCTCTGGGTCTCGCGCCGGCTCGGGAAGCGGGTGGTGGTCGGCCGGACCCCGGTGATGAACGTGAACGAGGACCGCCGGGTGCGCGACTTCTTCGGCCGGTACGCGCGCTGGGGCGTGATGCAGCGGAAGCTGGTGGGGACCCCGCTCTACGCGGCGCAGGTGGTGCTGAACCCGGTCCTCCTCGCCGCCGCCGGGGCGGTGGCGGCGCCGGCCGGGCGCGGCCTGGCGGCCCTGGGGGCGATCTGCGCCGCCAAGGCGGCCATCGACGGAGCGAGCGCGCGGCTCCTCCGCCCGGGCGGCTTCCGGCTCCGGGCCCTGGCCCTGGTGCCGGTGAAGGACCTGATCTTCGGCGCCGCCTGGGCGCACGGCCTGGTGCGGGACGAGGTCGACTGGCGGGGGAACCGGCTCCGGGTCCTCCCCGGCTCGCGCCTCGCGCCCGTCGAGCCCGACGCGCCGGAGGCCCTCGGCGCCGCCGAGGCCTGACCGGCTCCCTCTCCAGACCACGAGCGTGGCGGGCCCGGGTGCGGTACGCTCCGCGGCCCGCACGCATGAGCCCCTCCGTCCCAGCGCAGAAGCCCGCCGTGGTGGCGGTGGACATGGGCTACGGCCACCTCCGCGCCGCCGCCCCCCTTGCCGAGGCGCTCGGCGCCGAGCTCCTGCTCGCCGACCGGGCCCCGGTGGTGGCCGCCGGGGAGGAGCGGCTCTGGACCCGGGTCCGCCGCGGCTACGAGGCGATCTCGCGCCTCTCGCAGATCCCGGTGGTCGGCCGCCCGCTCGGCTGGATGCTCGACTCCCTCACCGGAATCCCTCGCCTCTACCCGCGCCGCGATCTCTCCGCCCCCACCCGCGCCGTGGCGGCCCTCGACCGGCTCCTCGCCCGGGACCTGGGCCAGGGCCTCCTCGACCGGCTCCGGGAGACGGGGGCCCCGCTCCTCACCACCTTCTACTCCCCGGCGATCGCCGCCGACCGGGCCGGCCACGACCGGATCTTCTGCGTCGCCACCGACAGCGACCTGAACCGGATCTGGGCTCCCCTCGAGCCCCGGCGCACCCGGATCCAGTACCTCGTCCCCACCCGCCGGGCCGGCCGCCGCCTCCGGGCCTACGGCGTCCCCGAGGACCGGATCACCTTCACCGGCTTCCCGCTCCCCGACGCCCTGGTGGGCGGGCCGTCGCTCGCCGTCCTCCAGCGCAACCTGGCGGCGCGCCTCGTCCGGCTCGACCCCTCGGGCGAGTTCCGGCGCTCGGTGCCGGAGGAGCTGGCTCGCTTCCTCGGCGTCCTCCCGCGCGAGGAGGAGGGGAAGCCGGCCCTGGTCACCTTCGCCGTCGGCGGGGCGGGGGCCCAGGCGGGGATCGTGCAGCGCTTCCTCCCCGGCTTCCGGCGGCCGCTCGAGACCGGGCTCCTCCGGCTCGCCCTCGTGGCCGGCCTCCGGCCGGAGGTGGAGGCCCGCTTCCGCGAGGTGATCAGGCGGGCGGGGATGGAGCCGCTCCTCGGCGGGGCGATCGAGCTCCACGCCGCCGCCACCTTCCCCGAGTACTACGCCGGCTTCAACGGCCTCCTGGCGCGGACCGACGTCCTCTGGACCAAGCCCTCCGAGCTCACCTTCTACGGCGCGCTCGGGCTCCCGCTCGTCCTCGCCCCGCCGGTCGGCGTGCACGAGCGCTACAACCGGCGCTGGGCGCGCGAGGGCGGCGCGGGGCTCAAGCAGCGCGACGCCAGCTTCGCGGCGGAGTGGCTCGCCGACTGGCTGGCGGACGGGGTGCTGGCGGCGGCCGCCTGGGCCGGCTACATGCGGCTCCCCAAGTTCGGGCTCTACCGGATCCTGGAGGCGGTGGGCCGGGCGCCCGAGGCGCGCATCGCCGCGCCGAGCACGCCCGCGGTGGGCTGACCGTCGGCGGGCGCCGCCGCCCCCTCCTCCGTCCGCTCGCGCTGGCCGGCCCGCTCCTGCACCGAGTGGTCGAGCCGCTGGGCGAGGGCGGAGAGCGACCGGGCGTCGTTGGCGATCCGGTGCGTCCCGGTGACCGTCTCCTCGGTGGCCCGGAAGATCTCGTTCATCGCGCCGAGCACCTGGTCGATGCCGTGATCCTGCTGGCGCGCGACCTGGGCGATCTCCCTGGCGGCCTGGGAGGAGTCGACCAGCGCCCGGGCGAGCTTGCGGATCGTGTCCCCGGTGGCGCCCGCCACCAGGGCCCCGTGCTCGGCGCTCTCCGCCCCCTGCCGCGCCTCCTTGGTGGCCACCAGCAGGGCCTGGTCGACGTCGCCCAGGATGCGCTTCACCTGGAGGGCGCTCGTCTGGGCCTGGTCGGCCTGCCGCCGCATCTCCGAGACCACCGGGGCGAAGGGGCGGAGGGCCGGGTTCTTCTGCAGCTCCACGGCCGCCCCGGCGGCCAGGCGCTGGGTCTGCTCGGCCACGTAGCCGACCACCGAGGCGAGCTCGAACACCGAGCGGATCCGGTCGTTCAGGGCGGTGATCCGGCCGGAGAGCCCGCGCACCACCCCGGTCAGGTTGGTCAGCTCGGCGGTGGCGGCGTCCACCGCCCGGAGCCCCTCCTCGGAGCAGGCGCGCGACGACTGCGCCAGCCCCACCACCGTCTCGGCGGTGAGCGCCGACTGGGCCGCGGTCTGGCCGAGCCGGGTCATGGTGGCGGTGGTCTCGCGCACCGAGGCGGCGGTCTCGGTGGAGAGCGAGCTGAAGGAGGAGACCGTGGCGTGCAGGTCGCCGGCGGCCGCGAACACCTCCCGGGCGGTACGCGCGAAGGCAGCGCGCCGCGCCTCCTCGGCGGCGAGGAGCTGGTCCTGCCGCTTCCCGGCAAGGGCGGCGAAGAGCCCGAGGAAGAGGGGCGCGGAGTCGATGATCCAGAGGAGCGGCATCCCCTGGGCGCGGGCGAGCCGCTCGCCGAAGCCGAGCGCGGCCGGCTCGAACAGCGCCTGGAGGAGCGTGCCGCCGACGGGGAAGAAGAGGCCGAAGAGCGCGCCGTAGAGAGCGTATCGCCGCGTGTTCATGGGTCCCCCGACCCGTCCCTCGCCGGCCCGGGTCGGGCGCGGGGGACGCACCCGGGGTCGTATCACCGGTAGTGTGGTGGCGGCAGTCGCCTGACCCCGGGATGGCCGAACGCCACGGGGGCGATGTCGGCAACGGTGCGCCGGGCGATTCGGGGTTGCCGGGAGGTGGGCCCCTTCCGCCCGCGACCGAAAGGCCGCCTCCCCTTGCGAGCGGCCGTCCCGGAGGCGATGCTGCGCCCACGCATGCTGCAGGTCTTCTCCATCCTCTACTGGGCCTTCTTCGTGGCGACCCTGCCGGCGCTCTTCGCCGTGGCGCTGCTCCTCTTCCTCGCCACCGCCGCCTTCGACCGCCGCCGGTTCGTCCTCCACCTCTGGTCCTGCGTCTGGGGCAGCTTCTACATCGTGGTGAACCCGCTCTGGCGCGAGCGCATCGCCGGGCGCGACCGGCTCCCCTGGCGCGGCCCGGCGGTGCTGGTGGCGAACCACCTCTCGATGCTCGACATCCTCGTGCTCTACGGGCTCTTCCGCCCGTTCAAGTGGGTGGCCAAGGCGGAGCTGTTCAAGGTCCCCTTCGTCGGCTGGAACATGGTGATCAACGACTACGTCCCGATCTGGCGCGGCGACCGGGAGTCGGTCCGGCGGATGATGGAGCGCTGCCGGGCCCACCTTGCCCGCGGGACCCCGGTGCTGCTCTTCCCCGAGGGGACCCGCTCACGGGACGGCCACCTCCAGCCGTTCAAGGACGGCGCCTTCCGCCTGGCCCTCGACGCCGGGGTGCCGGTGATCCCCATCGCCATCTCCGGCACCTCCGAGGCGCTGCCCAAGAACGGCCTCGTCCTCCGGAGCCGCATGGACGCCCGCGTGGAGGTCCTGGCCCCGATCCGGCCCGAGGACCACCCGACCCTGGACGCCCTCAAGGAGGCGGCGAGCGCCGCCATCGCCGCGGCCCTGCCCGAGGCGAACCGGCCCGCTCCCCGCCCGGCCGCCGCCGCGCGCTGAGCCGGGACCCCTCCGAGCCGCCCGTCCGGCGACGCCCCGCGTCGGGCCGCCGACCCGAGGAGTCGATGTAGGCCTCGCGCTTTACCGTGGAATCCGGCGCGGGTATCGTGGCCCGCTCCGGCTCGCGACCGCATGGAGACCGCGCTCGCCCCGGTGCCCGAGGCCATGCCCAAGCCGATCCGAAAGGTGCTGATCGCGAACCGCGGCGAGATCGCCGTCCGGGTGATCCGCACCTGCCGGGAGATGGGGCTGCCCGCGGTGGCGATCTACTCCGACGCCGACCGGGGGGCGCTCCACGTCCGGCAGGCGGACGAGGCGGTCCACGTCGGCCCGGCCCCGGCCCGGGACAGCTACCTCTCCATCGACCGCGTCCTCGACGCCGCCAAGAAGACCGGCGCCGACGCCATCCACCCGGGCTACGGCTTCCTCTCCGAGAAGGCCGAGTTCGCGCGGGCGGTGGAGCGGGCCGGGATCACCTTCATCGGGCCGCGCCCCGAGTCGATGGAGGCGATGGGGGTGAAGACCACCGCCCGGGCCAACATGGCCGCGGCCGGCGTTCCCACCGTCCCGGGCTCCCCCGCCCCCATCGCCGCCGAGGCCGAGGCGCGGGCCTTCGCCGCCCGGCTGGGCTGGCCGGTGATGATCAAGGCGGCGGCCGGCGGCGGCGGCAAGGGCATGAAGCGCTGCGACCGGGCCGAGGACTTCTCCGCCCTGTGGCAGTCGGCGAGGCGCGAGGCGGGCGGCGCGTTCGGGGACGACCGGCTCTACCTGGAGAAGTTCCTCGAGCGCCCCCGGCACGTGGAGATCCAGGTCTTCTGCGACGAGCAGGGGAACGCCATCCACCTGGGCGAGCGCGAGTGCTCGGTCCAGCGCCGCCAGCAGAAGGTGATCGAGGAGAGCCCGAGCTGCATCCTCGACGAGGACCTGCGCCGGGCGATGGGCGAGGTGGCGGTGAAGGCCGCCCGGGCGGTGGGCTACCGGGGGGCGGGGACGGTCGAGCTCCTGGTCGACGCCGGCCGCCGCTTCTACTTCCTGGAGATGAACACCCGTCTCCAGGTGGAGCACCCGGTCACCGAGATGCTCACCGGCCTCGACCTGGTGCGGATGCAGCTCGAGGTGGCCCGGGGCGAGCCCATCCTCCGCCAGGAGGAGGTGCAGCGCCGGGGGCACGCCATCGAGGCCCGCGTCTACGCCGAGGACCCGGCCCGCGGCTTCATGCCCTCGCCGGGGAAGATCACCTACCTGCGGGTCCCGGGCGGCCCCGGCGTCCGCGACGACTCGGGGGTCTACACCGGCTGGACCGTTCCGTCGTTCTACGATCCGATGATCTCGAAGCTCGTCGCCTGGGCCCCCACCCGCCCGCAGGCGATCGCGCGGCTGCTCCGGGCCCTGGGCGAGTACACGGTCCACGGGATCACCACCAACGTCCCCTTCCTCGCGGCCGCCCTCGACCACCCCGCCTTCCGCTCGGGCGACTACGACACCGGCTTCTGCGCCGCCTACGCGAAGGAGCTCGTCCGCCCGCCCGACCCGCGCTACGAGCAGGTGGCCCTGATCGCGGCGGCGATCTCCGCCTTCAAGAAGGATCACGACGAGGCCGAGGCCTACGCCGCCCGGGCCGGGATGGCGGCGGCGGCCCGCTCCGCCTGGGCCCGCCTCGGCCGGGCGCGGGCCCTGCGCGGAGGCGGCCGGTGAGCACCTACGTGGCCCTCCTCGACGGCGGCGCCCGGGAGCAGGCGATCCAGGTCACCCGGCAAGGGCCGGGGATCTACGAGGTCCGGATCGGGGACCAGGTCCACCTGGTGGACGCCTTCCAGCACGACTACGGCACCCTCTCGCTCATCGTCGACACCCAGAGCACCACCGCCATGCTCGACCAGCGCGGCGCCAGGGTGCACGTCCGGGTACGGGGCTCCGTCTTCCCCGTCGAGATCCTGGACGAGCGGCGGCTCCGGATGCGGCGGGCGGCGACTCGCTTCACCGTCCGGG
The DNA here is from genome assembly GCA_035498135.1 of Anaeromyxobacter sp. Classification (GTDB taxonomy): domain Bacteria; phylum Myxococcota; class Myxococcia; order Myxococcales; family Anaeromyxobacteraceae; genus Anaeromyxobacter. The sequence continues at coordinate 11,466 of DATKAL010000437.1, read as the reverse complement.
GCAAGCAGACCGTCACCAGCCCCATGCCGGGCCGGGTGGCGAAGGTGCTGGTCCGGCTCGGCGACCAGGTGAAGGAGGGGCAGGGGCTGGTGGTCGTCGAGGCGATGAAGATGGAGAACGAGATGAGGAGCCCCCGGGACGGCAAGGTGGTCGAGCTCCACGTGCAGGAGGGGCAGGCCGTCGAGGGGAACGCGAAGCTCTGCGCGATCGAGTAGCGCGCCGGGACGGCGCTCACCCGCCGGCGGGCCCGCGCGGCCCGGACGGCTCACCCGAGGACGAACCGATGGCGGACGAGAGGAAGCAGCGCTGGCTCCAGGGCACCTACGGCAAGGCGGCGAAGAAGGGGCCTGAGCGCCGGGCCCGCTTCGAGACCACGAGCGGGATCCCGGAGGAGCCGGTCTACGTCGCCGCCGACGTGCGTCCGGGGCTCGAGGAGCGGCTGGGGCTGCCGGGCGAGTACCCCTTCACCCGCGGCGTGCAGCCGACCATGTACCGGGGCCGCTTCTGGACGATGCGCCAGTACGCCGGGTTCGGGAGCGCCGAGGAGTCGAACAAGCGTTACCGGTACCTGCTCCAGGCCGGCCAGACCGGCCTCTCGGTGGCCTTCGACCTGCCCACGCAGATGGGGCGCGACTCCGATCACCCCCGCGCCCGGGGCGAGGTGGGCAAGGTCGGCGTGGCGATCGACTCCATCCGCGACATGGAGACGCTCTTCGACGGGATCCCGCTCGGCGCGGTCTCGACGTCGATGACGATCAACGCCACCGCCGGGATCCTGCTCGCCCTCTACCAGGCGGTGGGCGAGAAGCAGGGGGTGGCCCCGGCCGACCTCCAGGGGACGATCCAGAACGACCTGCTCAAGGAGTACGCGGCCCGCGGGACCTACATCTACCCGCCCGAGCCGTCCCTCCGGATCATCACCGACCTGTTCGCCTACACGGCCAAGGTGATGCCGAAGTGGAACCCGATCTCCATCTCCGGCTACCACATCCGCGAGGCGGGCTCGACCGCGGTGCAGGAGGTGGCCTTCACCCTCGCCGACGGCATCCAGTACGTGGACGCGGCGGTGAGGGCGGGGCTGGACGTGGACGCCTTCGCCGGCCGCCTCTCCTTCTTCTTCAACGCCCACAACGACCTGCTCGAGGAGGTGGCGAAGTTCCGGGCCGCCCGCCGGCTCTGGGCGCGCATCATGCGGGACCGGTTCAAGGCCAAGGACCCGCGTTCCTGGATGCTCCGCTTCCACACCCAGACCGCCGGCTCCATGCTCACCGCCCAGCAGCCGGACAACAACATCGTCCGGGTGACCCTCCAGGCCCTGGCGGCGGTGCTGGGCGGGACCCAGTCGCTGCACACCAACTCCCGCGACGAGGCCCTCGGGCTCCCCACCGAGGACTCGGTCCGGATCGCGCTGCGCACCCAGCAGATCGTGGCCAACGAGTCGGGGGTGGCCGACATCATCGACCCGCTCGGCGGGAGCTACGCCATCGAGGCGATGACCGACGAGATCGAGGGCCGGGCCGAGGCCTACATCGCCAAGATCGACGAGCTGGGCGGGATGGTCCACGCCATCTCCAAGGGCTACGTGCAGCGCGAGATCCAGGAGGCGGCCTACGCCTGGCAGCGCCAGGTGGAGGCGAAGGAGCAGGTGGTGGTGGGGGTGAACGCCTTCCGCTCCGACGACCCGCCCGTGCCGGTCATGAAGGTCGACCCGGCCCTGGAGACCGCGCAGGTGGAGCGGCTGAAGGCCTTCCGGGCCCGGCGGAGCGCGGCGGGGGCGAAGGCCGCCCTGGAGGCGGTCCGGGCGGCGGCCAAGGGGACGGAGAACCTCGTCCCCTTCCTCGTGGCGGCGGTGAAGGCCGAGGCCACCCTGGGCGAGATCTCCGACGTGCTCCGCGAGGTCTTCGGCGAGTACCGGGAGACGGTGGTACTCTAGGTGCGGTGAGCGACTCGCCTCCGAAGCCCCCCGGTCCGCCCCCGGCCAGCCCGCCCGCGCCCGCCCCCGGCCGGCCCGCGGCGCCGGCCGCGGGCGGTCCCCCGCGCCTCGAGCGGGTCCCGGAGGGTTACCGGCCGCCGGCGCAGGTGCGGCCGCCGCCCCCTGCGCCCCCGGCGCGCTCCGCCCCGCCCCCGCCCAAGGCCACCTACGGGATGGCGGCCCGCGAGGTGGGCGCCGAGGCGGCCATCGCCGCCGCGCTCGCGCACCAGGGGCGGCTCGAGGCCGACTCCGCCCTCCGCCTCGCCGGCCTGGCGGCGGCGGCGCAGGCAGCCGGGCGCCTCACCCTCGCGACCGAGGGGCGCTCCTACGCGCTCGTCTTCCGCAAGGGGGGGATCGAGCACGCCTCCTCGAGCGATCCGGCGGAGGACCTGGGGCGCTTCCTCGTCAAGAAGGGGCTCCTCTCCCCCGAGCAGCTCGTCCAGGCCGAGGCGGCGCGGCCCAAGGCCGGGGGCGACCTGGGCGGCGCGCTGATCGTCTCCGGCCTGGTGCCGGCGGGGGAGGTGGCCGGGCTCCTCGCCGAGCACGGCAACGCCCTCGTCCAGCGCGCGCTCGCCTGCGAGACCGGGACCTGGTCCTGGGAGCCGGGCGTCCTCCCCCCGCCCTCCGCCTTCCCGCTGGGCGCGCCCTTCTCGTCCGTCTGCGCCGCGGCCCGGGTGCTCGACCTCGCCTCCGCCAAGCGGCGCCTGGGCGATCGCGAGGGGCGGGTCGCCTCGCGCGTGGCCGGGCGGCTCCGCCTCGAGGACCTCCGGCTCACGCCCCAGGAGGCGCGCGCCGCCGCGCTCTTCGACGGCAGCCACACCCCGGCCGAGATCGCCTCCTCGCACCCGGCCGACGCCGCCGCGGTCCTCCGGCTCGCGCTGCTCCTCGGCGAGCTCGACCTGCTCGCCTTCGGCCAGGTGCGGAAGGCCGCTCCGCCGCCCGCCCCCGCCCCCCCCCCCGCGGCCGAGGCCCACGCCCCGCCCGCGCCCGCCGCGGCCCCGAAGGAGCCGCCCGCGCCCGCTCCCTCGCCGGCCGCCGCCCCCGCCCGCCCGGCCGCCCCGCCGCCGGCGGCCACGCCGACGGCCACCCCGCCGCCGGCCGCTCCGCCGCGCCCCGCCGCGGCCCCGGCCGCGCCGAAGCCGCCGCCCGCGCCTGCCCGGCCCCCGCCGCCCCGGCCCGCGCCGGCCGCCGCGCCGAAGCCGCCCGGGCTCGATCCGGCCTCGCTCCAGGCCCTGGTCGCGAAGCTCGCCTCCGCGGACCACTTCGAGGCGCTCGGGGTGAAGCGGGACGCGGCGCCCGCCCAGATCAAGGTCGCCTACTTCCAGCTCGCCAAGGTCTACCACCCGGACGCGATCCCCACCTCGAGCGAGCCCGAGGTGCGCCGGCTCGCGGCCGAGGCCTTCTCGAAGATCTCCGAGGCCTGGGCCGTGCTCGGGGACGACGCGCGGCGGGCGCAGTACCTCGAGGAGCTGGCCGCGGGCGGGGCCGCCGACGTGGACGTGATGGCGATCCTGCGGGCGGAGAACGTCTTCCAGCACGCCACCGCCCTCGTGAAGGGGCGCCGGTACGAGGAGGCGAAGGCCCAGATCGAGGAGGCCATCAAGCTCAACCCGGACGAGGCCGAGTTCGGGATCTGGAAGGCCTGGTGCGAGTTCCTGCTCGCCCACGACAAGAAGCGCGCCCACCCCGGCGCGGCCCAGGCGGTCGAGGCGGGCCTCAGGAAGAACCCGAAGTGCGCCCCCGGCTACCTGTTCCTCGGCCAGATGGCCAAGCTGTCGGGCGACCTCGCCCTGGCCGAGAAGCAGCTCAAGCGCGGGCTCAAGGAATTCCCGGACCACGCCGATCTCACCCGCGAGCTCAAGTACCTCCGCAAGTAGCCCCCCGCCCATGCCCGCCTCGACCAACCCGAAGAAGCGCGCCCTCATGCCCTCCAGCCGCCTGCGCAAGGCGCTCCGCGCCGCCGGGCACCACCTCTCGCCCGTGGTGCAGGTCGGCAAGGAGGGGGTGACCGCCGCCGTGGTCCGCGCCCTGGACGAGCAGCTCCTCGCCCACGAGCTCGTCAAGGTGAAGGTCGGGACCGAGAGCCCCGAGGATCGCTTCGAGGCGGCGGAGCGGCTGGCGGCGGAGGCGCAGGCGCAGCTGGCGCAGGTGCTCGGGCGGACCGCGCTCCTCTACCGGCGCCACCCGGAGCGGCCGCGCTTCGAGCCGCTGGAGGCCGCGCCGGCGAAGCCCACGGACCGCCCCCGGCCCGGCCGCAGGGCCTGACGGCAGGGGCCCACTCGCCCCGGCCACGGAGCCCCGGTACCCGAGGACCGGGCGGTTCCGCTTGGCCGGGCGGACCGCGCCAGCCTAATGCAGCTGCTCGCGCTCCGGCCCCTCGACGCCCGGGTCGTCGAACCGGCGCCGCGCCGCCTCGAGGTCCTCCTCGTCGGCGACGCCCTTCTCGAGGAGCAGGACCTCGGTGATGTCCACCTGGGTGACCGCGTGTGCCACGTCCGCCTCGGCCGCCTCGACGCGGGTCGAGACCTCGCGCAGCCGCTCCTCCAGCATCGTCATCCGGGAGGTGAGCCGCCGCTCCCGCCGCCGGGCGTTCGACCAGGAGGCGGCGAGGACGGCGAGGGAGAGGGCGGCGAGGAGGGAAGCGGTCACGGCGCGCATGCTAGCCGCCCCGGGAGGGGCGTTCAAGGAGGCGCCGAGGACCCCATTCCTTCGGGCTTGTGCGTCCTTGTGGGTCGCCGCCGCCTCGTCCATGCTCGCCGGGTGCGACGTCGCCTCAACATCACGCTCGCGGTGAAACGGCTGATCCGGGACCTGGCGGCGCGCCTGCCGGAGCTCGGCCACGTCCGGGCCTCGCGCGTCCTGGTGGTGGCGGGTGAGGCCCGGCGGAGCTCGCGGGCCACCATCCGCCCGGCCCACTACGGCGCCAGCCGGCGCCGGGCCCGCGCCTGGGGCGGTCCGGTGAAGCCGCTCATCCGGGTGAAGGGGCGGAAGATCCTCTACGTGGTGACGCTGCGGCCGCTCTGGTTCCTGGCCTCGGCGCCCGAGGAGCGGATCGCCACCATCGTCCACGAGCTCTACCACGCCTCGACCCGCTTCGACGGCACGCTCCACCGCGGCCGTCGCCACTCCCGCCTGCCGCGCGATCGCTACGCCCGGAAGGTGCGCGCCCTGGTGCGGCGTTACCTGGCCCTGGGCCCGGAGGAGGTGGTGGCGCCCTTCGGGCACACCGGGGTGGTCCGCGCCCGCATGTGGCTCGAGCGCCCGGCCTCCTACCGCGCCGGGGAGTACGCCGGGCGGCGGCTCTACACCGAGCGGCAGCTCTTCTACGGGCTGGTGCGGATGCGGGGCGCGCGGCGCGGGTGAGCGGTCAGGCCGGTGCGGCGTCCTCCACCTTCAGGTGAAGGCTCTCGCCGTGCGCGTCCATGGTGACCACCGCCGGGAAGTCCTCCACCTCCACGAGCCAGATCGCCTCGGTCACCCCCAGCTCGTCGAGCAGGTGGACGTCGACCACCCGCTTCACGCATCGTGCGAGGGTGACCGCCAGCCCTCCCAGCGCGTGCAGGTAGACCGCCCCGTGGGCGCGCAGCGCGGCCAGGGTGGTCGCGCCCATCCCGCCCTTCCCGATCACCCCCCGGAGGCCGTAGCGGGCGATCACCTCCGCCTCCCAGGGCTCCTGGCGCAGGGAGGGGGTGGGCCCGGCGGCCACGAAGCGCCAGGCGCCCGTGGCGGGATCGCGGGCCACCACCGGCCCGCAGTGGTAGACGAGGGCGCCCTGCGCCCAGGCCCGCACCCGCGGGTCGTCCTGCCTGACCAGGTGTCGGTGGGCGGCCTCGCGCGCGGTCAGGATCCGGCCCCGGACCCGGACCTCGTCCCCGGCGTGGAGCGCCCGGATGTCGTCGGCGGTGGCCGGCAGGTGGAGCGTCGTCGCCAAGTTCCCCTCGCGGCCGCGGCGGCGGAGGCCGCGCCGGCGTTCCCATAGCGCCCGGGGGCCGGGCGCGCCGCCGCCCTTGCGAACGCCCGGGGGGTGGTCTATCTCCCGGGTGGGTCGCCCTCGCCGCCGGCACCCACCACGGAGGGAGCGGCCACGCGACGCGAGCTCCGTCTTCCGCTCACCACCGCCGGACGCCTGGACCGGGCCCTGGCCGACGCCCTGGGGCTCGGGCGCGCGGCCGTGAAGCGCGCCTTCCAGCTGGGCGAGGTGCGGGTCGGCGGGCGCCGGGCCCGGGCCTCCGATCCGGCCAGCCCGGGCGCCCGGGTGGAGATCGACGTCGAGGAGCCGGCCGGCCCGCCGGCGCCGGAGCCCGGGGCGCCGCTGGCCGTGCTGGCGGAGGGGGCGCGCTGGCTGGTGGTGGACAAGCCCGCCGGCGTCGCCGTCCACCCGCTCTCCGCGGGCGAGGTTGGCACGCTGGCGAACGCGGTGGTGGCCCGCCACCCCGAGTGTGCGCTCGCCGGGCCCGATCCGCGCGAGGGCGGGGCGGTGCAGCGGCTCGACCTCGAGACCAGCGGATGCGTCCTCTTCGCCCGGGATCCGGAGGCCTGGAGCGCGCTCCACGCCCAGCTCGGCGCGCGGTCGGTGGAGAAGGTCTACCTCGCCCTGGTCGCCGGCCGGGTGGCGGCGGGAGGGGTCTGCTCGGTCCCGCTCGCCCAGCGCGGCGGCCGCGCGGTGCCGGCCCCCGACCCGGAGGCCGAGGAGCGCCTGCGGGCGAAGGGGCTCAGGCCGCGCCCCGCCGAGACGCGCTTCGAGCCGGAGCGCCGCTTCCTCGGGCACACGCTGCTCCGGGTGCGGATCCTCACCGGCGTCATGCACCAGATCCGGGCCCACCTCGCCCACCTCGGTCATCCGGTGGCCGGCGACGTGCAATACGGCGGGGCCGCCTCCACCCTCCCCGGGCTGACGCGCCAGTTCCTCCACGCCGCGCTCCTCGCGTTCGACGATCCGGCGGGGGGACGCGTCTCGGTGGAGAGCCCGCTCCCGGCCGAGCTCGGCGAGGTGCTGGACCGGCTTCCCGCGGCCTGAAGCACGTGCGCGCAGGCTGCGGGCCGATGCGGCGCCGGTCGCCCGCGCGCGATCGCGCAGCCGGGTGAGGGCTCGCGCGGGCGGCCCCTTCGGGGGCCTCCCAATCGCGCCGCGAATCGGAGTCGCCAACGTGTCGGATTCAGGGCACTAGGACGTCCGGGTCGAGCGATCCGGGATGTCCGCCGAGGTGGGCGCATCTCCGTCGAACACACGGAACAACCGGCGATCGCTTGACATTCCGCATATCGAGCCATAAAAACCTGCTCCATTGACTCGCTGGTCGGTTGGCCCTTCCACGCGGTAGGCGGGGAGAGGCGCATTCGCATGGGCTTTGGCGCATGAGCGGACCTTTCCTCGACTGGCGCGCGCGCCTCGCCGGGTGCCGTCTGCCCTTCACGCTGGGTGGATCGTCCGCCTCCGACCGCCTCCGACCTCTCCCCTTTGGGCGCACCATTGCCGTTGACGTGCGCAAATGGGGTCGGCAAGCTTTTCCCCCTGTTCACGCAAAGGAGTGGGCTCTCCCCAGCCCTGGCTAGAGCACATCCCCGCCTTCACGAGGAGTCGGGGCGGATTCGTGGCAACGGGGGAGCGCGGACGGTCGCCGCGCCCCTCCACCTGGAGCAGGCACCAACCATAGGAGTCGCACGATGTCACGACGCAGGATCCTGAGCTTCGCCGCCGCCCTGGCGTCTCAACTCTGGGTGACCGGAGTGAGCGCGCAGACCCCTCCGCCTGCCACTCCTCCCGCGGCCGAGCCTGCCGCGCCCGCCGCCCCCGCTCCGGCCGAGCCGGCCCCCGCGGCCGCGCCTGCACCGGCCCCCGCGCCCGCTCCCGCCGCTGCGCCGGCCGCCGCCGCCCCCGCGGCCGAGGTCACGGGCGAGGCCGCCGCCGGGCCCGCCAAGGGCAAGGAGCAGACGGAGGAGATCGTCGTCACCGGCACCCGCGTCCGCCGCAAGGACCTCACCACGCCGGCGCCGGTCACGGTGGTGAACAAGGAGCAGATCACCGCCTCCGGCAAGGTGTCGATCGGCGACTTCCTCCAGGCGCTGCCGGAGCAGGGGAACGCCATCAACACCGCGGTGAACAACGGCGGCGACGGCGCCACCCGCGTGAGCCTCCGGTCCCTGGGCGCCGCCCGCACCCTGGTGCTCATCAACGGGCGCCGCATGGTGTCCGGCGGCACGGGCGCCGACTCCTCGGTCGACCTGAACTCGATCCCGACGGCGGCCATCGAGCGGGTCGAGGTCCTGAAGGACGGCGCCTCGGCGCTCTACGGCTCCGACGCCATCGGCGGCGTGGTGAACCTCATCACCCGCAAGAACTGGAGCGGTCTCGACGCTCAGGCCTACGCCGGGACCTCGGGCCACAACGATGCCGGCGTCCTCGACTTCGCCGTCACCGGCGGCCACGCGGACGACCGCGGCAGCATCCTCTTCTCCGCCGGCTACTTCACGCAGGAGAAGTCGATGGCCGGCGACCGGGACTTCTCCAAGTACCAGTACTTCTACGACGCCACCGGCGAGAACAACGCCGCCGGCATCATGGGCCAGTACGCCTCCGGCAGCTCCCGCACCCCGGGCGGCCGGGTGAGCACGAGCGGCTCGGGCAACGGGGCGTTCAACGCCCTGAAGGCCAACAACCCCGGCTCGTACCTGATCCACGACAGCAGCCTCACCAACGCCGATCCCGGCGTCGCCGCCTGCCTCGCCTCGGGCGCCCTCAACGGCGCGGGCCAGCCGGTGACGCTCTCCGACTGTCAGTGGCGGCACATGAACACGTCGAACACCGCCGGCCTGGGCGGCGACCTCTACAACTTCGCCCCGTACAACTACCTGGTCACCCCCCAGCAGCGGATCCAGCTGTGGGCCTCCGGCGACCACAAGCTCGGCGACGTCGCTCGCGGCTTCTTCGAGGCGTCGTTCGTGAACCGGCAGTCCCGGCAGCAGCTCGCCCCCGAGCCGCTCATCATCGGCGCCGGCGGCGTGACCGATCCGGGCGGCAACCTGGTGACCATCTCGGGCGACAACATCTACAACCCGTTCGGGAAGACGATCACCAGCGCCTCCCGCCGCCTGGACGAGTTCGGCTACCGGACCCACAAGGAGGACCTCTACACCCTGCGCGTGGTGGCCGGGTTCGACGGCACGCTCTCCGACGCCTTCGGCCCGCTGCAGGGCTGGTTCTGGGACACCTCCTTCAACTACGGCCGGAGCTACGGCACCTACACGATCGGCGGCAGCCTCCAGTCCTCCCGCGTGGCGGCCGCCCTGGGGCCGAGCATGCTCATCAACGGGACGCCCAAATGCGTGAGCAAGGCCGGCGACCCGAGCACCGCGATCTCCGGCTGCGTCCCGCTCGATCTGTTCCACGGCTCGGGCACGATCACCCAGGACCAGGTCGCCCCGCTGATCTTCACCGGTACGTCGCAGGGCTCGAACAGCATGACGGCGTTCCAGTTCAACACCAGCGGCGAGCTCTTCAAGCTCGCCTCCGAGCGGCCCCTCGGCCTCGCCGCGGGCTACGAGTTCCGCGAGGTGGGCGGCGTCTTCACCAACGACCCGATCACCGCGCACTTCGACAGCTCGAACGGCGGCTCCTATGACACCTCGGGCCAGTACCACGTGAACGAGGGGTACGCCGAGCTCTCGATCCCGATCGTGAGCAACGCCTTCCTGGCCGAGGACCTCGAGGCCTCGCTCGCCGGCCGGATCTTCGACTACTCGAACTTCGGCAGCGACTCGACCTACAAGGTCGGCGGCCGCTGGCGCCCGATCCGCGACGTGACCTTCCGCGGCACCTACTCCACCGCCTTCCGGGCCCCGTCGATCACCGACCTCTACGCCGGCCAGTACGACAACTTCCCGAACGTGTCCGACCCCTGCGCCAGCGGCGTGAAGCCGGGCACCCCGCTCGCCGCCCAGTGCGGCACGGCCGCCAACAACGGCGACGACTCCCAGCAGCTCCGCAGCAAGAACGGCGGCAACCCCGACCTGAAGCCGGAGACGGCCAAGATCTACACGATCGGCGTGGTCCTCGAGCCGAGCTTCATCAAGAACCTCTCGGTGACGCTCGACTACTACAACGTCGACATCAGCCACGCGATCACCACCGTCGGCGAGGCCACCATCCTCTCGAGCTGCTACACCAGCGGCCAGTACTGCAACCTGATCCAGCGCGACCCGCTGAGCCACCAGATCAACTACATCATCAACCTGAACCAGAACGTGGGCGGCGAGACCTCGTCGGGCATCGACTTCTCCCTCCGCTACCAGCTCCCCACCCCCGACTTCGGGCGGTTCGGGTTCAGCTTCGACGGCGCCTGGCTGCAGAAGCACAACCAGACGCTCGCCGACGGGACGGTGATCTACGGGCGGAACACCTTCGACCTGCAGACCACCGCGGGTCAGGGCGCAACCAACCCGGAGTGGAAGTTCAACGCCCAGCTGATCTGGGGCCTCAAGGGCTTCGGGGCGGGCGTCTCCACGAAGTTCCTCTCCGGCTTCCACGAGTGCGGCACGTCCACCGGCGACTTCTCCGGGAGCGGCCTCTGCTACGTGGACTCGACCTTCCAGCGGGCGGTCAGCTACTACAACAGCTACGACATGTTCCTGAGCTACAACTTCTCGTCGATCGCGGGGAAGACCAACATCGTCGTGGGCATCAACAACCTGTTCGACACGAACCCGCCCAAGATCTACAACACGTTCGCGAGCGCCACCGACCAGTACACCTACGACCAGATCGGACGGTTCTTCTACGTCCGGCTGGGGCACTCCTACTAAGGCGCATCTCGGGGCGGGTGGGTCGTCAGGCCCGCCCGCCCCGACCTCAGCACCGACCTCGACCGGAGGGTTCCATTCGACCGGCGCCTTGGCGCGGGGCGATTGGAACCCTTCTTGCCGTGATTCCCAAAGCAGACTAAGAAGCCGCCAATGTTCGATTCCGTATTGAGGCGCGAGACCCTGCCGAAGCGCCGGTTCGGGGCTGGGACCCTGATCGCCATCCTGATCCACGCGGGCGCCGTGTCGTTCGCGGTCTGGGCCTCGGCGATCGCGCCCAGGCAGGACCGCCAGGACGTCGCGGTCACGTTCGTGAAGCCGCCCCCCCCGCCGCCCCCTCCGCCGCCGCCCCCGGCGGCGCCCAAGGAGGCCCGGCCCAAGCCCAAGCCGGCCCAGAAGCAGATCGTGCTCCAGCAGGCCATCGTGGCCCCCACGGTGGTCCCGCAGGAAAAGCCACCCGAGCAGGAACCTGCCAACCAGGCGCCGGCAGTCGAGGGGGTCGAGGGGGGAGAGGTCGGCGGCGTGGCCGGCGGGATCGCGGGCGGCGTGGCGGTGGTGGACGCGCAGGACGTCCCCAAGGCCCCGGTCGAGTTCAACGAGACCATGACGCCGCCGAAGAAGGTCTCCGGCCCGGACCCCGAGTACACCCAGAAGGCCCTCGACCGGGAGGTGGAGGGGCTGATGGTGGTGAAGTGCGT
>DATKAL010000436.1:0-4095 GCA_035498135.1 Anaeromyxobacter sp. | reverse complement strand
GAGGTCCGCCTCCGCCCCGACGGCGACGCGGCCGTGATCCGGGTGACGGACACGGGGGAGGGGTTCGATCCGGCCTTCGCGCCGCACCTGTTCGAGCGGTTCCGCCAGGGGGACGCCTCGTCCACGCGCAAGCACGGCGGCATCGGCGCTGGGCTCGCGCTCGTCCGGCACGTCGTCGAGGCGCACGGCGGGAGCGTGTCAGCGCACAGCGAGGGGCGCGGGAGGGGCGCGACGTTCACCGTGAGGCTTCCCTCCGCGAGGCGCGAGGCGGCCGGCGCGAGCGGCGCGACGGGGCCGCGGAGCGCGGCGGCGCGGCATCCCTGAGCATCGGGAAGCGCCCGTCCCGCCGGGCGCTTATGCTATCTTCCGCGCCCCGCATGCCGTTCTCGGAGCTCATCGCGCAGGACCGCGCGCTCGGATCCCTCCGGTCCGCGCTCCGCCGCGGGGCGCTCCACCACGCCTACCTGTTCGGCGGGCCCGAGGGCGTGGGGAAGGGGCGGGCGGCCCGGCTCCTCGCCCAGGCGGCCAACTGCGAGGCGGGCGGCGCCGGACCGTCCGGCCTCCGCGACGATCCCTGCGGGACCTGCGGCCCCTGCCGCAAGATCGAGCGCGGCCTCCATCCCGACGTCCTCCTGCTCCAGGAGGAGCGGACCATGGCCCGGGCCGGCCGCTGGGAGCCGAAGGGAGGCCGGGCGCCCTCGCGCGACATCGTGGTGGACCAGGTCCGGGACCTGGTCGACCATCGGCTGGCCCTGAAGCGTCACGAGGGGCGGCGCCGCTTCGTGGTGATCGACCCGGCCGACCGGATGAACCCCCAGGCCCAGAACGCGCTCCTCAAGACGCTCGAGGAGCCGCCCGAGGCCACCACCCTGGTGCTGGTCTCGTCCAGCCCGGACACGCTGCTGCCCACCATCCGCTCGCGCTGCCTGCGGGTGGCCTTCGGCCCGCTCCCGGCCGAGGTCGTGGCGGAGCGGCTCGCGAGGTCGTTCGCGGACCGGCTCGCGCGCCGGCGGGGGAAGGGGGCCGCGGCCGCCGACGGGGAGGCGGCTGCCGAGGCCCTCCGCCACGAGGACCGGCTGGCGGTGGCCCTCGCCGCCGGGTCGATCGGCCGCGCCGAGGCGCTCGCCGCCGGCGCCCTCCAGGCCCAGGGGGAGGCGCTCGCCGCCGCGGTGGGTCTCGATCCGGACGACGCCCGGGCCTGGCTCGCCTTCGCCCGGGAGCACGGGGAGGGGCGGGAGGAGGCGGCCGAGCTGTGCGAGCTGCTCGCCCTCTGGCTGCGGGACGTCCTCGCCGCCCAGGCCGGGGGTCGCTCCCTCGCCCTGGTGGACCTGGCCGCCGAGACCCGGCGCGCCGCGGCCGCGCTCCCGCCCGCCGAGGTGCTGCGCCGCCGGGCGGGCGTGGTCGAGACGGCGGCGGCCCTCCGCCAGAACGCCTCCCCGGTGCTGGCGCTGGAGGGGCTCCTGATCGGGTGGTTCCATGGCCGCGCCTAGCGCCCGGGGCGGTGGGCGGGCCGGAGCCACCCTGGCGAGCTGCCTGGCCGAGGCCAGGGCGGGTGGGCCGCAGCCCGTCTACCTCTTCGACGGGGACGCGTTCCTCGCCCTCCAGGCGGCCCGGGAGCTCGCCGCCGCCGTGGTCCCGGAGGCCTCCCGCGCCCTGAACCTGGTGGAGCTGGACGCCGCCGCCTCGCCGGCGGAGGTCGCGGCCGAGGTCCTGACCGGCGGGCTGTTCGGGGGCGGCAAGGTGGTGCTGGTCCAAGAGCCGGCCTTCCTCACCGCGAAGGAGGACGCCGCCGGCGCCTTCCGGGCGGCCGCCGACGCCTGGACGCAGGGGCGCCAGCGCGACGCCGCTCGGCGGCTGCTGGCCCTGGCCGGCAAGGCGGGGCTGGGGGCGAAGGCGCTCCTCCCCGGCGAGGACGGGAAGGTGAGCGAGGCCACCAAGGAGGCGCTGACGCGGGAGCTCGACCTGGAGCTCGACGCGGCCGCCGCGGCCTTCGTGGACGCGGCCGCCCGCTACGCCCAGGAGCGGGACCTCAAGGTGAGCCGGGGCGACGACGCCGGGGCGCTCGACGCCGCCCTGGCGCGGGGCTTCCCGCCCGGCCACGTGCTGGTGATCGCGGCGGGGAAGGTGGACGGCCGGCTCCCGGTGGTGAAGAAGCTGGGGGCCGCCGGCCGGCGGGTCACCGTGCAGCTCGAGCGGGAGGGGCCCTGGGACGCGCAGCGGCTGGTGCTCGGCCCGGTGCTCGAGCACCTCCTCGCGGGCACCGGCAAGCGCGTCGACCGGGCGGGGGAGTCGCGGCTGGCGGAGCTGGTGGGGGAGGACGCCCGCGTGCTCGCCCAGGAGGTCCGCAAGCTCGCCGCTTACGTCGGCGAGCGGAAGGTGATCGGCGCTGCCGACGTGGACGCGGCGGTGACCCGGGTGGCGGCCGATCCCTTCTTCGCCCTGGGCAACGCGGTGGAGGAGCGCGACCTGCCGGCCGCGCTCGGGGTGCTGGACCGCTCCATCGCCGACGGGGCGAGCCCGTTCATGCTCCTCGGCTCGCTGGCGGGGACGGTGCGCCGCCTGGTGGTGGAGCGGGAGCGGGGCCGGGCCGCCGCCGGGGAGCGCCGCCTGCGGAGCTACGACGACTGGCAGCGATCGGTGCTGCCCACCATCTCCGAGGAGGAGCTGGCCGGAAAGAAGCCCTACGGGCTCTGGATGAAGTACCAGGCGGCGATGCGGTTCTCGCGCAGCGAGCTGCTCGACGCCCTCGCCGGCCTGGCGGAGGCCGACCTGGCCATGAAGAGCGGGCAGGACGGCCGGATCCGGCTGGAGCGGGTGCTGATCGGCCTCCTCGCCGGCGAGACACGGGAAAGGAGCGGTGCTTGAGCGAGCGGATCCTGGTCACCAGCGCGCTGCCGTACGCCAACGGCTCGATCCACCTCGGCCACCTGGTCGAGTACGTCCAGACCGACGTCTACGTCCGGTTCCGGCGGGCCTGCGGCGACGATGTCACCTACGTCTGCGCGGCCGACTCCCACGGCACGCCCATCGAGGTGAACGCGGCCAAGGCGGGGATCACGCCCAAGGCCTTCGTGGAGAAGTACCGGGCCGAGCAGCACGCCGACTTCCAGCGCTTCGGGGTGGAGTTCTCCACCTACTACACCACCGACTCGGAGGAGAACCGGCGCTGGGCCTACCGGATCTACGACGCCCTCAAGGCGCGCGGGCTCATCTACAAGAAGGCGGTCGAGCAGCTCTACTGCGAGACCGACCGGCGCTTCCTCCCCGACCGGTTCGTGAAGGGCACCTGCCCGGTCTGCGGCACGCGGGACCAGTACGGCGACGTCTGCGAGAGCTGCGGGACCACCTACGATCCGCGGGACCTCAAGGGGCCGTACTGCGCGATCTGCGGGAACCCGCCGGTGGTGAGGAAGAGCGAGCACGCCTACGTCAACCTCAACAAGCCGGACGTGAAGGCGGTGATCGAGGGCTGGGTGAACGCCGAGGGGCACCTCGTCCCCTCGGTGCGGGAGCAGGTGCGGGGCTGGCTGGCCGACCTCCAGGACTGGTGCATCACCCGGGACGAGCCCTACTTCGGCTTCCCGGTGAACGACCCGGAGTTCGCCGGGAAGTACCTCTACGTCTGGGTGGACGCCCCCATCGGCTACCTCTCCTCCGCCGAGCACTACTTCGCCGCCGAGGCCCCCGTGGGGCGGCGGCTCTCCCCGGCGGACTTCGAGCACCGCTACCTGGCCGACCGGCCGGCGGCGGCCCGCCTGGAGCACTTCATCGGGAAGGACATCCTCCGCTTCCACGCGGTCTTCTGGCCGGCGATGCTCTGGGCGGCGGGGCTGAAGCGGCCGGACCGGATGCCGGTGCACGGCCACCTGACGGTCAACGGCGAGAAGATGTCCAAGTCGCGGGGCACCTTCATCACCGGCCGCACCTACCTCGACTCCGGCCTGGACCCGGAGCTGCTCCGCTACTTCTTCGCCGCCAACCTCGGGCCGGGCGTGGCCGATCTCGACCTCTCCCTCGACGAGTTCCGCAACCGGATCAACGCCGACCTGGCCAACAACCTGGCCAACCTGGCCTCGCGGGTGGCGGCGCTGGGCG
>DATKAL010000435.1:0-2132 GCA_035498135.1 Anaeromyxobacter sp. | reverse complement strand
CTCGACCTACGCCGATCCCTTCGTCCGGGTGGGCGTCAGGTGCTTCGCCCTCACCGCGCTCACCGCCCCCTGGCCCTTCCTGGTGCTGGCGCACCTGGGCCGCAGGCTGGATCCGCGCCACCCCTCCCTCGCCGGCGCGGCCCTCGGGGCCACGTCCGGCGCCTGGGCGGCGGTGATGGTCGAGCTCTGGTGCCCGCTGGCGGTGCCCGACCACGTGCTCGCGGGGCACGTCCTGCCGCTCGCCGTCCTCGCGCTCGCCGGCGCGGCGTACGGGACCCTGCGGCTCGGGCTCCGCCGGATCCGCTGAGCGGCGCTACGGCTTCCCGCGAAGGACGCCGACCACGGCGTCCCGCAGGGCGTCGTGGCCGAAGGGCTTGGCGATGTAGGCCCGGGCGCCCGCGGCGAGCAGGCGCCGCACCCGCTCCTCGCTCGTGGGGGTGGCGACGACGATCACCGGGATGCCGGCCAGGCCCGGATCCCGGGCCATGCGCTCCACCAGCTCCTCGCCTCCCATGACGGGCATGTTGACGTCCGCCAGCACCAGGTCGACGCGCCGCGTGGCGAGCAGGGCGAGCGCCTCGGCCCCGTCGGCCGCCTCGTGCACCTCGTCCAGCTGGAGACCGCACGAGGCGAGCGCCCGGCGAACCATCTTCCGGGTCACCGGCGAGTCGTCCACGATCAGGATCTGGAAGCCCATCCGTTCATCCTTGGCCCGTGCGGGGCCGGGAGCAACCTCTAGAGCTCCCCGCCCAGGTCCGTGCGATCCAGGCGGTCGAGCACGCTGAGGCTCGGGATGGTCTCCGGGAGATGGGTCATCCCCTGCCCGACCGCCCCCAGCCCCTGCCAGGCGGCGAGCGCGATGCCGAGCGCGGCCGCCAGGACGGCGACGAAGCCGAGGGAGAGCACGGTCCCGATCTTGAGCCGGTCGAACATGCAAGCTCCTGAGCCGAGGGGGTGCCGTGCCGCGAGCAGGCCGCCGATCACGCTCTCCAAGCAGCCTCCGTGCCATCTGGCGGCCGGGTGCGGTCGGTCCCGGACCTCGCCTGGCGCTCGGCGCGGCTCGCAACCCGGCGGAATCACGAGGACCAGCTCGGCCGCCGGCGAGCCGTCCCTCGCTCGCATGGCCGCGGTCGGGGAGCGAGCGGCACCCTGGGTCCCGCGCGAGGGGCGCCGGCGCCCCCCACACGGCGGCACGGGATCGGGCTCGAGACCGGGAGCTCGCCTGGCCCGACGGTCCGCAGGGCAGCTCGGCGAGCCCCCACCGGGCGAGCCAGCGCCCCGACCAGCGGGCCGAGGAAGGCGCAGCGGACCGGGCTCACCCCGGGGAAGAGCGCCTTCGCCAGGGCCATATTCCGATATTGAGGATATACATATCCATAGTTGAGGAGCGGAGTCCACCCCGGCCCGCGGGCTCCGGAGGGAGGGCCGGCCGCGGGGCGCCTCGCCCGCGGCCGAGGGCTCACCGCGCCGCGGTGGGCTGGGTCTCGGGCAGCGACGCCAGGCGCTGGGTGGCCTGCCGCGGGGCGGCGCGGACGGGGCCGGGGCTCCGCGCGTCCAGCTCCCGGTGACTGGCGAACCAGAGGGCGAAGATCCCGAGCAGCAGGCAGGTCCAGGCGACGCCCGCGAGGATGCGAACGCGGCAGCGCGGGCGGTCCAGCTCGACCCTCATTCCAGAAAACCTAGCACCACCGCTCTCCGCGTTCGCGCCGGAGCCACGCGACACGTGGCCTCACCGAGAGGGCGGGAGGCAGCCTGTCGCACGGGCTCCGGGCGCGGGCGTCCGCGCGGCGGCCTCGCGCACAGTAGGCGACCTCGACCCCGGAGGGTGCAGGAGGGCCTGCCGGGCGCGCCGCAGCCCGCCACGAGCCCCGGCCCGCGATGGCCTGGCGCGCACCGGCCCGACCGCGTAACCGCTGGGCGTGACGCCGCCCCGGATCCTGGTGGTGGAGGCCGATCCCGGCGCGGGCCGGGCCGTGGCGAGCGCCCTGGAGGGAGACGGCTTCGACGTCGAGGGGGCCCGGGGCGCCGAGGCCCTGGAGGCGCTCGGCGCCGGCGGCCGGGCCGCCGCCATCTTCCTCGACCTGCCGGCGAACGACGCCGAGGGCGAGCGTCTCCATGCCCGGATCCACGGT
>DATKAL010000434.1:0-2663 GCA_035498135.1 Anaeromyxobacter sp. | reverse complement strand
GACCCCCACGGGCCGCTCGCCGACACCGTGGCCGCGGCCCGGACCGCCGATCTCGCCGCGGCGGCGGAGGCGGCGGCGGCCGAGCGTCCCCCCGGCGCGGCCGCCCCGCTCTACGTCGTCGGCACCGAGGTCCCGCCGCCGGGCGGCCAGTCCGGGAGCCACTCCGGCCCCGCCGCGACGCGGGCCGTGGACGCGGAGCGGACGCTGGCCCTGACGCGGGAGGCGTTCGCCCGGAGGGGTCTGGAGCGGGCGTGGGAGCGCGTCTTCGCCCTCGTGGTCCAGCCCGGAGTCGAGTTCGGGGACGACGTCGTCTTCCGCTACCCGGGGAAGACGAGGGAGCTCTCGGCCCTCGCCGCGGCCCGGGGCATCGTCTTCGAGGCGCACTCCACGGACTACCAGGACGAGCCGGCGCTCCGGGCCCTCGTGGGCGACCGCTTCGCCGTCCTCAAGGTGGGCCCGGAGCTGACCTTCGCCTTCCGGGAGGCGGTCTTCGCCCTGGAGGCGATCGAGGGGGAGCTCCTCGGCCGCGCGCCCGAGCGGCGGTCGGGGGTGCGGCAGGCGCTCGACGACGCGATGCGCGCCCTTCCCCGCCACTGGAAGGACTGGTACACGGGGGCCGACGAGGACGAGCTCCGGCTCCGGCGGGCGTTCAGCCTCAGCGATCGCTGCCGCTACTACTGGACCTCGCCCGGGGTGCAGGACGCCCTGCGGCGGCTCCACGCCAACCTCGAGGGGCGGCGCATTCCGCGCGGCCTCCTGAGCCAGCACCTGCCCGACGCCGCCGCGAGCGACGAGATCCTCCCTCCGGAGGGGCTCGAGCGCGGCCACGTGCGCCGGGTGCTCCGCCGCTACGCCAGGGCCTGCCGCCCGGGAAAGGCCCTGGTTTCGGCGGCCCGGGGTTGACCCTAAGATTGGGCGCCATGCGCCACCGGAGGAAGGAAGACGCGATCCCGGAGAAGGGCCGGCCCTCCCGCCTCCTCGTCGAGGAGCGGCGGCGCCGGATCCTCGAGCTCCTCGACTCGCAGGAGCGGGTCACCGTGGACGAGCTGGTGTCCCGCTTCTCCGTCTCCGCGGTGACCATCCGCGGCGACCTCGACGCCCTGGCCGGCCTCGGGGCGGTCGTGCGCTCCCACGGCGGGGCGCTCAAGCGCGCCGACGCTCCCGAGGACGTGCCGATCACGGTCAAGGAGACGCTCCACCACGCGGAGAAGGTCCGGATCGGCCACGCCGCCGCCCAGATGATCCGGGACGGCGAGACGATCATGCTCGACTCCGGCACCACCACCGCCGAGCTCGCCCGCCAGATCCGCTTCCTGAGGCTGCGCTCCCTGAACGTGATCACGAACGCCCTCAACATCGCCATGGAGCTCTCCAACCTGCCCCACGTGCGGCTCATCATGATCGGGGGCGTCCTCCGCCAGATGTCCTACTCGCTCGCCGGCCCGCCCGCCGAGCTCACACTGCGGGGGCTGCACGCCGACCGCCTCTTCCTGGGCGTGGACGGGCTCGACCCCGAGATCGGCCTCATGACCCCGGACGTGGTGGAGGCCCAGCTCAACGCGGTGATGATCCAGGTCTCCCGCGAGGTGATCGTGGTCGCGGACTCCTCGAAGTTCCAGAGGCGGAGCCTGTCCGTGATCGCGAAGCTGGACGTCGTCCACAAGGTGATCACCGACTCCGGGGCGAGCCCGGAGGCGCTCGCCGCGCTGCGGGCGCGCAACCTCGAGGTGATCGTGGTCTAGGGCCGGGGCGGAGACGCCCCGGGGAGAGCGATGGAATCCAACCTCTGGTTCTTCTACGCCGTCGTCACCACGCTGTTCTGGGGGGTCTGGGGCGCCTTCATCGAGCGCCCGGAGAAGAACGGCTTCCCGGCCACCCTCGGCTACGCCGTGTGGGCCCTCACCATGGTGCCCTGCGCGGTGGTCGCCCTCGCGATCATGGGCGGAGGGCCCGAGCACGACCCGCGCTCCGTCCTCCTGGGCTCGGCGGCCGGCCTCCTCGGGGCAGCCGGCCAGCTCGTGCTCTTCGACGCCCTGCGGCGGGGGCCCGCCTACCTCGTCTTCCCGGTGATCTCGCTCTCGCCGGTGGTGAGCGTCCTCCTCTCGGTCGTGCTTCTCGGAGAGACGGCGAGCCTTCGCGCATGGACGGGGATCATCCTCGCCCTCGTCGCGATCCCGCTCCTCTCCTTCCAGCCCCGGGACCCGAAGAGCCCGGTCAAGGGACGGCTGTGGTTCGTCCTCGCCCTGCTCGTCTTCCTGGCCTGGGGGATCCAGGCCTACGTGCTGCGCTTCGCCAACGCGACGATGCAGAGCGAGAGCATATTCTTCTACATGATGCTGACCGGCCTCCTCCTCGTGCCGGTGGCGGTGTGGATGACCGACTTCGCGCGGACGATCAACTGGGGCTGGGGCGGCCCTTGGCTCGCCGCCCCCATCCAGATCCTCAACTCGATCGGCGCCCTCACCATGGTCTACGCCTTCCGCTACGGCAAGGTGATCATCGTGAGCCCGATGATCAACGCCCTCGCCCCGGTCATCACGATCGTCCTCTCGCTCCTCATCTACCGGGTGATCCCCCACCGCGTGGTCGTCGTGGGGATGGCCCTGGCCGCCGCCGCCTTCTACTTGATGGCCTGACGCACCGACGAAGCCGGTTCGTGGGTG
>DATKAL010000433.1:0-2618 GCA_035498135.1 Anaeromyxobacter sp. | reverse complement strand
GTTCACCTTCTTCTCCGCCAGCGCGGCGGCGATCTCGCCCAGCGCCCCGGGGCGATCCGGGACGCGGATCTTCAGCTCCTTGGCTCGCGGCATGTCGATGCCCTCCAGGCCGCCGATTGCAGCGAACTCGGCGCCGGCCGGCAAGCGCACGCACGGGGCGGTGGCGGGCGGGGCGCCCGAGGCGCGGCGCGCGCGGACGGTCGCGCCTCCTCGGGGCGGTCGCAGAGCGGGGGCCCCAGATGGGCCGCGCGGCCCACCCCCGCCGGTGGTACTCAGCAAGCCTCGATCGGAGGTCACACAACGTGAAGAGCCTTCGCGCGCTGGTCCTCACCGTCGCCCTCGCCGCCGCCACGACCGCGGGCGCGCAGGGGACCTCCCCCGCCAAGAAGCCGGCCAAGGAGCCGCCGGTGAAGGACCTCACCTGCGAGGCCTACCTGGCGTTGCCGGAGGGGTCACGGTCGGTGCTCGTGGGTTGGGTGGCCGGCCAGGGCTACCGCAAGGGCGCCTTCGCCCCCTGGGCGCTCGACGCCGAACGGTCCGGCAAGCTCCTCGCCCACCTGGCCGAGGAGTGCGGGAAGACCCCGGGCGCGAGCTTCTGGTACAAGGCCAAGGAAGAGCTGCGCCACGCCAAGTAGGCGCGCCCGCTGGGAGCGCGTGGAGCAATCCGCGGATGGGCTCACCTGCTCTCAGGTCCGCGGCGCCGCGCTCCGCGCCGGGAGCACCGCCGCCAGGGCGCGCTCGGCCTCCGCGGTCCCGTAGGGCTTCACCAGCACGGCCGCGAACCCGTGGCCGCGGCGGTCGGCCATGATCGGATCGTTCGAGTAGCCCGACGAGACGATCGCCTTCACCCCGGGATCGATCTCCCGGAGGCGCGCCAGGGTCTCGACCCCGCCCATCCCGCCCGGCACGGTGAGGTCCAGGATCACGCCGTCGAAGGGCGCGCCCGCGGCCCGGGCTGCCCGGAAGAGCTCCACCGCCTCGCGTCCGTCGGCGGCCGTGGTCACCTCGCAGCCCAGCGAGGAGAAGATCCGCGCCGCCGCCCGCCGCAGCAGCTCCTCGTCGTCCATCACCAGGACCCGCCCGGCGTGCGAGCGGCGCCCGCCCCCGGCGGCGTCCGGCCGCGGCCGCGCCCCCGGCACGGCCGGCAGGAGCAGCTCGAAGGTCGTCCCCTGCCCGGGCAGGGCGCGGAAGTCGATCAGCCCGCCGTGGCGCGAGACGATCGACTGGCAGACCGCGAGCCCCAGCCCCGTCCCCTGCCGCTTGGTGGTGAAGAACGGGTCGAAGACCCGGGGCGCCAGCTCCGCCGGGATCCCCGTCCCCTCGTCGGTGACCCGGATCCGGACGGAGCAGCCGGCGGCCGCCCCCCCGCCGCCGGGCGTCCGCACGTTGACCGCCTCGAGCCGGATCCGCCCGCCGTCGGGCATCGCCTCGACCGCGTTCAGCACCAGGTTCTGGATCACCTGGCCGATCTGTCCCGGGTCCACCTCCGCCGGCCACAGGTCCGGCGCCAGGTCGAACTGGCAGATCGCCCTGGAGCCGTGCACCGAGAAGGTGGCGCTCTCCCGGATCACCGCCGCCAGGTCGACGATCCGCTTCACCGGCGCCCCCCCCTTGGAGAAGGTGAGGAGCTGGCGGGTCAGGGCGGTCGCCCGGGTGGTGGCGGCCTCGACGTCGGCCAGCGCCTCGTCGCGGGCCGCCGCCTCGCCCTCGGTCCGGGCGAAGGAGACGTTGGCCTGGATCCCGGTGAGCAGGTTGTTGAAGTCGTGGGCGATCCCCCCCGCCAGCACCGCCAGCGACTCGATCCGCTGGGCCCTGGCCAGGGCCTCGTCCCGGCGCTCGCTCTCGGTGACGTCCCGGAACACGAGCACGTGCCCGATCGCCCGGCCCTCCCGGTCGAGGATGGGGGCGGCGCTGTCGGAGACGCGGAGCTCCCGGCCGTCCCGGGCCCAGAGGGTGGCCCGCTCCGGGAGCGCGGACGCCGGCCGGCCGCGCACGTGCTCGAGCGGGTCGGGGATGGGAGCGCCGCCGGGGCGCTCCAGGAGGCGGAAGACCTCGCTCAGGGGCTGGCCGGCGGCGGCGGCCTGGCTCCAGCCGGTGAGGGTCTCCGCCACCTGGTTGAGGAGGACGATCCGCCCCTCGGTGTCGGTGGCGATGACGCCGTCGCCGATGGAGCGGAGGGTCACCGCCAGCCGCTCGCGCTCGTCCGCCACGGCCTGCTCGGCCCGGACCCGGTCGGTGAGGTCGGTCACGAAGCCCCCCACGAACGGCGGCCGGCCCGCCCGGGGGATGGGGAAGATCACGTCCAGGAAGGTGAGGTTCCCGTAGCCCAGCGCCTCCCGGCGCGGCCGCCCCGAGGAGATCACCTCCCGCTCCATCGCCAGGAGCTTCTCCCCGATGTCGCCGGGCAGCTGCTCGGCGATGGTCCGGCCGAGCATGCCCTCCACCCGCTCCCCGAACATCGACTCGAAGAAGCGGGAGAGCGCCATCGCTTGGTGGCGATCGTTCTTGATGAACATTTTTGAGGGGCTGTGGTCGAAGAACGCTTGGAGGAGGTCGCGGTCGTTTTGGAGCTCGGCCGTCGTCGCTTGCCGCTCGGCGAAGGCGGCGGCGACCACCAA
>DATKAL010000432.1:0-7053 GCA_035498135.1 Anaeromyxobacter sp. | reverse complement strand
CGCCTTCTCGATCTCGTCCAGGACCACCACCGCCGCCGGCCGGCGGCGGAGGGCGTCGGTGAGCTGCCCCCCCTCGCCGTAGCCGACGTAGCCGGGAGCCGCCCCGACGAGCCGCGCCACCCCGGTCTGCTCGGCGCACTCGCTCATGTCGAGCTGCACCAGGGCGTCGCGCGAGCCGTAGAGGGCGTCGGCCAGGGCCCGGGCGAGCTCGGTCTTGCCCACGCCGGTCGGTCCGAGGAAGAGGAACGAGCCCATGGGCCGGCGGGAGGAGAACCCGGCGAAGTTCCGGCGCAGGACCGCCGCCACCCGCTTCACCGCCTCGGCGTGCCCCACCACCCGCTCGGCCAGCGCCGCCTCGAGCCCCAGGATCCGCTCCCGGTCGCTGGCGATGAGCCGCGACTCGGGGATCCCCGCCATGTTCGCCACCACCCGGGCGATCTCGCGCTCCCCCACCTCGCGCTGCCCCTCCCGCCGGGCCCGCGAGCCGGCCAGGTCGAGGACCGCCACCGCCTTGTCGGGCAGGAAGCGGTCGGTGACGTGGCGGGCGGAGAGGGCGGCGGCCGCCTCCAGCGCCGCCGGGACGTAGGAGACCGCATGGTGCCGCTCGTAGCGCGGGGCCAGGCCGCGGAGGATCTCCACCGTGTCCGGGACCGAGGGCTCGCGCACCAGGACCGGGGTGAACCGGCGCTCCAGGGCGGGATCCTTCTCGATGTGCTGGCGGTACTCGTCGTGGGTGGTCGCGCCGATGCAGGGGAACTCGCCCCGCGCCAGGGCGGCCTTGAGCTCGTTGGCCGCGTCCTGCGGCCCCTCGCCGGCGGCGCCCGCGCCGATCAGGGTGTGGACCTCGTCGATGAAGACCACCACCCGCCCGGCGGCGCGCCGCACCTCCTCCTTGATGCCGAGGAGCTTCTCGGAGAAGGCGCCGCGGAGCTGGGTGCCGGCCACCACGCTCGCCATGTCGAGCTCCACCAGGACCCGGTCGCGCGCCGGGCTGCCGGGGGCGAGCAGCCGCTGGGCCACCCCCTCGACGATGGCGGTCTTGCCCACGCCCGGCTCGCCCACCAGGAGCGGGTTGTTGGTGCGGCGCTTGCCGAGGACGTCGATCGTCTCCTCCACCTCGCGCTCGCGGCCGATCAGGGGGTCGAGCCGGCCGGCGGCGGCGAGCTCGGTCAGGTTGCGGCCCAGCTGCGAGAGCCAGGGGAAGGCCTTGGGGTCGAGGGCGTGCGGGGAGAGCCGGGCCCGGTGGGCGGGCGCACGGGGCGCCGCGGCCTCGCCGCCGGCGGGAGCAGGGGGCGCGGCCGCCGGGGCGGGGGTGGGCGCCGGGCCGGCCCCGGGCTGCTCCGCCGCGGGGAGCGCGCCGCTCGCCTCCTCGAGGTGGCCGATCGCCTCCTCCAGCTGCGCGTCCAGGTCGGAGCGCTCCGGCGGCGCGGCCCGCTCGGCGCGGCGGGCGGGCGCCGAGGCGGCCGGGCCCACCTTGACCGACTGCACCTCGCGGAGCCGCCGCGGCATCCGGGCGGTGAAGTAGGAGAGGGCCACGTTCCGCAGGGCCGACACTTGAAGTCCGCAGGCGCCCAGGAGCTGGTGGGCGGCGGCGGTGCGCACCCGGCTCATGGCGATGAGGAGGTGCAGGCAGTCGACCTCCTCCGCCCCCACCCCCTCGGCCACCGCCCTGGCGCGCTCCCGCAGGTCGCGCTCCGTCCCCTCCGGCTCCTTGGGCGTGCCGTCGAGGGCGAGCAGGATCCGGTCCTCGTCGATCCCGCGGTCCCGGAGGAGCACCTCGGCCCGGTTCGGGACGGTGAAGAACGCGAGCAGCTGGTGGGCGCTCGTGAGCTTCTGGTGGACGCTCCGGGCGATGTCCTCCGCCTCGGCGAGGACCTGGAGGAGCTCCATCGACTCGATGACCGTGGCCATTCCCGCCGACGATGCGATATCGGCCGGAAGGGGTCAATTTTTCGGCGGATTCAGTCGAGCCCCCGGGCCCACAGCTCCTCCTCGTCCAGCCCGAGGAAGTGGCCGACCTCGTGGATGAGGGTGATCCCGATCTGCTCGATGAGCTCCGCCCGGCTGCGGGCGAAGCGCTCCAGGTTCTTCTGGTAGAGCACGATGGAGGAGGGGAAGTGGCTCCAGGGGTCCATCGACGCCTTCTGGCCGTACGGGGCGCCGCGAAAGAGGCCGAGGATGGCCGGGGAGAGGGGCGGATCGGCGGCGAGGAGGTCGTCGTCGGAGGGCAGGTCCTCGACGGTGATGGCGACGTTGGAGAGGTAGCGCCGGACCGGCTCGGGGAGGGAGGCGAGGGCGTCCTCGACCGCGGCGTCGAAGGCCTCGGGCGCGAGGGCCACCGGGCGGGGGAACTCGTCGGGCGCGAGCTTGCGCGCCCGGGCGAAGCGGCGGCGGGCCTCCTCCTCCTCGCCGCGCCGCTCGGCGATGAGCCCCAGGGTGTGCTGGGTCCAGGGCTCCTCGGGATCGAGGGCCTCGGCGCGGAGGAGCACGGCCCGCGCCGGGTCGAGGCGGCTCAGCTCGTAGAGCGCGAACCCCTTCTCGAGGAGGACCTCGACGCGCTCGGGCTGTCCGCGCTCCGCCGAGGCCAGCCGCTCGAGCGCCTCGGTGGCCAGGCCGAGCTGGTTCAGGGCGATCGCCTCGACGAGCTGGAGGTCGGCGGTCAGCTCCGGCTCCCCCGCCTTCTGCGCCAGCCGGGCCCCGCGGCGGGCGAGGGCGATCCCGCGATCGAGCGCCTCCCGATCCGCGTCGTCGTCGGGGAGGACGTTCACGTAGAAGTCGGCCGCCCCGGCGAGGAGGTCGAGGTCGTCGCGGCCGCGCGCGAGCGCCGCCTCGTAGGCGTCGCGCGCCTCGTCGATCCGGCCGAGCTCGGCCAGGGCCGCGGCGCGGTAGTGGAGCGCGGGCACGGAGCGCGGGTCGCGCGCGGCGGCCGCCTCGGCCCGCTCCAGGGCCTCCTCCGTCCGTCCGGCCTCGAAGGCCGTCCCGGCGGCCTCGAGCAGGGCGTCGAGGCCCTCCGCCGGGGCGTGCGGATCGCCCGGCTGGCGGGGACGGACCATCGGCGGCCAGCTAACCGCGGCAGGCGGGGAAGTCAACCGCGCCGCGCCCCGGGCGGGGAGGCGAGGTTCACGCTGGGAGCGGCTCCGACGGAGCGCCCCCCGCCCGCTTGACCGCGCCCCGGGGGCGGTTATCTTAGCGGTCGCCCGGTGAGACTGCCAAGGGAGCATCCCGGGTAAGCCAGCACCAACACAACGGTTTTCCAGAGAAGGAGCTTCGGCATGCCGGCCAAGGAGATCGCATTCCACCAGCCCGCCCGCGAGGCCATCCTGCGGGGGGTGCAGACGCTCGCCGAGGCGGTGGCGGTGACGCTCGGCCCCAAGGGCCGCAACGTCGTGATCGAGAAGAGCTTCGGCTCGCCGACCATCACCAAGGACGGGGTGACGGTGGCGAAGGAGATCGAGGTCGAGGCCAAGTTCGAGAACATGGGGGCGCAGATGGTGAAGGAGGTCGCCTCCAAGACCTCCGACAAGGCCGGCGACGGCACCACCACCGCCACCGTGCTCGCCCGCTCCATCTACGAGGAGGGGCTGAAGCTGGTGGCCGCCGGCCACAACCCCATGGACCTGAAGCGGGGCATCGACCGGGCGGTCGAGGTGGTGGTCGAGGAGCTGAAGAAGCAGTCCAAGCCCACCCAGGGGAAGAAGGAGATCGCCCAGGTCGGCACCATCTCCGCCAACGGCGACGAGACCATCGGCAACATCATCGCCGAGGCGATGGAGAAGGTGGGCAAGGAGGGGGTGATCACGGTCGAGGAGGCGAAGGGGCTCGAGACCACCCTCGACGTGGTCGAGGGCATGCAGTTCGACCGCGGCTACGTCTCGCCCTACTTCGTCACCAACCCCGACCGGATGGAGGCGGTGCTCGACGAGCCGTACATCCTCATCACCGAGAAGAAGATCTCGGCGATGGCGGACCTGATCCCCGTCCTCGAGCAGGTGGCCCGGGCCGGGAAGCCGATCCTCATCGTCGCCGAGGACGTCGAGGGCGAGGCGCTCGCCACCCTGGTGGTGAACAAGCTCCGCGGCACCCTCCACGGCTGCGCCGTCAAGGCGCCCGGCTTCGGCGACCGCCGCAAGGAGATGCTGAAGGACATCGCCACCCTCACCGGCGGGAACGTGGTCGCCGAGGAGCTGGGCATCAAGCTCGAGCAGCTCACGCTCAAGGACCTGGGGCGCGCCAAGCGCGTCACGGTGGACAAGGACAACACCACCATCGTGGACGGGGAGGGCAAGAAGGCCGACATCGAGGGGCGCATCAAGGTCATCCGCGGGCAGATCGAGGAGACCACCTCCGACTACGACCGCGAGAAGCTCCAGGAGCGGCTCGCCAAGCTGGTGGGCGGCGTGGCGGTGATCAACGTCGGCGCGGCCACCGAGACCGAGATGAAGGAGAAGAAGGCCCGGGTGGAGGACGCGCTCCACGCCACCCGCGCCGCGGTCGAGGAGGGGATCGTCCCCGGCGGCGGCGTCGCCTACCTGCGCGCCCTGGGCGCCCTGAAGAAGCTCCAGGTCCCCGAGGGCGACCAGCAGTTCGGGGTGCAGATCGTCTCGAAGGCCCTCGCCTGGCCGGCCCGCCGCATCGCCGAGAACGCCGGCTGGGACGGCCCGGTCGTGGTGAGCAGGATCCTGGACGGGAAGGGTGGGTTCGGCTTCAACGCCGCCACCGAGGTGTACGAGGACCTGGACAAGGCCGGGGTGATCGACCCCACCAAGGTGTCACGCACCGCCCTCCAGAACGCCGCCTCGGTCGCCAGCCTCCTCCTCACCACCGAGGCCATGGTGGCCGAGAAGCCGAGGAAGAAGGCGCCGGCCGGCGCGCCCGGGATGGGCGGCGGCATGGAGGACATGGACTACTGACGGGTCCTAACTATCCGAACTTCCGGTCTAACGCATTGCGGCGTAGACCGGGACCGGGGGCCTGGCTAGGATCCAGATAGCGACAAGCTGCCACGGAGCAGCGGGTCGATGACGAGGGCAGCCGCTACTACGCGCTCTCGAGGGCGGAACCCGGAAGTCGTCGTCAGCGGGGCCAGGGCCGAAAGGCGCTGGCCCCGTTTTCTTACGCCCGCTCGCCCGCCGGGACGGGGGGGAGGTCCTTCGAGGCCATGTAGACCACGTTCCGGCTCGAGCGCTTCCCCCGGTACATGGCCCGGTCGGCCAGGTCCAGGATCTCCCCCTTGGTCTGGGCGTGCTCGGGAAAGCTCGCCAGGCCGATGGAGGCGGTGATCCGGACCCGCGCCCCCTCCCGGGAGAGGAAGCGGTGGTCCTCGATCGCCCGACGGATCCGCTCGGCCACCTTGAGCCCCCCGCCCGAGTCGATCCCCAGCAGGACGATCACGTACTCGTCCCCGCCGTAGCGGACGAGGACGTCCTCGTCCCGGACGCAGGAGCGGAGCACGCGCGCCACCTCGACCAGCAGGCGGGAGCCGGACAGGTGGCCGTGCTCGTCGTTGACGCCCTTGAAGTGGTCGAGGTCGAGGAACAGCACGGTGAAGGCCTTGCCGCCCTCGAGCTCCTTGGCGAGCGCCACCTCCAGGTAGCGGGTGTTGTAGAGGTGGGTGAGGTCGTCGAGGTAGGCGAGGTGCTCGACCTGCTTCAGCCGGCCGAGGTTCCGGATGGCGAGCCCGAGGTTGCGGCAGAGGAAGGCGGCCGCCTCCGCCCCGGTGGCGTCGAGCTCCCCGGCCACCAGCACCCCGGCCGCCCCCACCACCGCCCCGTCCTCCGCCACCGGCATGAGGAGCGCCCGGGGGGCGAGGGCGGTGAGCTCCCCGGGGAGGAGCTCGACCCGGGCCGTCCCCTCCGGCCCGAGCCCCTCCAGCGAGGGGCGGCAGAGGGCGAGCAGGTCGGCGGCCGGCGCGTAGTCGAGGCCGTACGCGCCGGAGAGCACCCAGGCGCCGTCCGCCGCCCGCTCGAAGAGGGCGGCCGCCGCGCCGCCGGCCGAGCTGGTCACCGCGGCGAGCGCCATGGGCACGAGCTTGTCGCGGTCGAGGGTGGCGGCGATCCGCTGGCCGGCCTCGAAGAGCTTCAGGTGGGCGCGGAGCGACTTGTTCTCCGCCAGCAGGGCGCGGGTGGCGAGGCAGCGCTGCACGGTGAGCTGCAGCTGCTCCGGGGTGACCGGCTTCACCAGGTAGTCGCTGGCGCCGGACTTCATCGCCCGGACGGCGGGGTCGACCTTGTCGAGGGCGGTGATCACCGCCACCTCGAGGTTGGCGTCGAGCTGCTTCGCCGCCGCCAGGAGGTCGATCCCCGAGGAGCCGGGGAGGATCACGTCGGTGAGGAGGACGTCGAACTTGCGCTGCTGCAGGAGGCCGAGCGCCGCCTCCGCGTCCTGCGCCACCTCCACCTCGTAGCCCGCGGCGCGGAGATAGTCGGCGTAGATGGTGCGGGCGAAGCGCTCGTCGTCGACGAGGAGGACGGCGTGGGACATCCGGGACACTGTATCATGTGGAGGCGTGACCCTTCCGGCCGACCGAAAGGCGCTGATCTTCTCCGCCGGCGGCGTGCGCTTCGCGCTCCGCCTCTCGCACCTGCGGGAGATCGTGGCGGTGGAGGGGATGGAGGGCGAGATCCGGACCCGCGGGGAGAGCGTCCCCTGCGCCTTCGTCTCCACGGTGCTCGGCCTGCGCGGGGGTCCCTCGCCCCTCGCGCTCCTCACCGAGGGTTCGCCGCGCCTCGCCCTCCGCGTCGAGGCGGTGCACGGGATCGTCGACCTCTCCGGGGCGGAGTTCTTCCAGCTCCCCGCCCGGACCCCGCTGCCCCAGCCGCCGCCGTTCTCCGGGGCGGTGGTGCTCGAGGGGAGGGTGGCGCTCGAGCTGGCCATGGCGACCATCGGCTTCGCGCCGCTCGAGCCGGCCGAGGAGCTCCCCGCGCCGCCGGCGGACCTCGGGCCGGGCGCGGAGCGGGAGCTGCGCTTCGCCCGGGCCGGCCGCGTGTACGGAGTCCCGCTCTCGCTCCTGGTGCAGGTCCTCGAGGGGCCGGCGATCGCCCCCGTCCCGCTCAC
>DATKAL010000431.1:0-2476 GCA_035498135.1 Anaeromyxobacter sp. | reverse complement strand
CGGCTCGGAGGCAGAGGAGGCCTCGTGCTGGCGGAGCGCGTCCTCGAAGGCGTGGCCGCCGGCGCTGGCCCAGGGGCCGCGGAGCGCAGGGCGGGAGGAGGCGGGCTCGGCACCGCCCGTGCGGGCGGAGGGCGGGACGGGGAGGGGCTTCACGGAGCCTCCTTGCGGGCGAGGAGGGTCATCAGGCGGGCGCCGGTCTCGGCGTCCATCTTGTCGAGCACCAGCCCCGAGTCGGCGGGACGCATCCGCGCCAGGATGGCCGCGGCGAGCCCGCGGTCGAGCCGCGCGAGCATCGCGGCCGCCTGCTCCGCGCGCATCCCCTTCACCGTCTTGGCGAGCGACTCCACCGGCGTGGGCTCGGGGGCCGCCCTGGCGCCGGGGGCAGCGGGCTTCCGGGCGGGGGCGGCGCGCGCGCCGGAGGCGAGCAGGCCCTGGAGGCGGGTGGTCTCCTCCTTCAGGGAGGCACGGGCCGTCGCGATCTCCTTGGCGAGCGCCTCGAGCTTGTGGCGCTCGTCCTCGACGGCGCCGTGCTCGGCGCGGCGGTCGCGGGCGGCCCGCCGGAGCTCCTCGGACAGGGCCTTGCTGGTGAGGGCGGGCGGGGTGGGGGCGCCCGGGGCGACGTGGGCCTCCGCGCGCGTGGCGGCGTCGGCGGCCTCCTGGGGGGTGGCCGGGGGAGGCTCCGGGCGTGCGGTCCGGCCGGCGCGGGCGGGAGCGGCCGCGGGGGCCGGGCTCGCCGAGGCCGCGTCCGGGCCCGCCGCCGGAGGCGCGCCTGCGGGCACTGCGGCCGGCGGGGAGGGGGCCACCGGCAGGACCGGGTCGGCGGGCGCGGGGGCCGCCGCCCTCGCCTCGGGGACCACGGGGGCCGCAGGGGGAGCCGGCGGGTCGGCCGGGGCGGCCGCGAGCAGGGCGGCGAGGAGGACGGCGCTAGCCATGGGCGCGCTCCTTCTCCGCGTGGGCCGGCCCGAGGACCTGCGCCAGCCTGGCGAGCGTGTCGGGGAGCGGCGTGCGGTCGGTCGGGTCCTGGCGAAGCAGCTGGCGGAGCGGCTCGATGCAGCGGAGGGCGCGATCGACCCGAGGGTTGGAGCCCGCCGCGTAGGCGCCCACCTCGACGAGGTCGGCCGCCTCGCGGTAGGCGGAGAGGACCTCCCGCACCTCGCGGGCCAGGTCGCGGTGGGCGGGGGCGACGATGTCGTTCATCACCCGGGAGATGGAGGCGAGCACGTCGATGGCCGGGAAGTGGCCCGACTCGGCCAGGCGGCGGGAGAGGACCAGGTGGCCGTCCAGCGTGGCGCGGGCGGCGTCGGCGACCGGGTCGCCGGCCTGGTCGTCGCCCTCGGCCAGGACGGTGTAGAAGGCGGTGATCGAGCCGGCCCCGCCGTCGTTCCCGGCGCGCTCGACCAGGCGGGGGAGCAGGGCGAAGGTCGAGGGCGGGTAGCCCTTGGTCGTGGGCGGCTCGCCGGCGGCCAGGCCGATCTCGCGCTGGGCCATGCAGACCCGGGAGAGCGAGTCCACCAGCAGGAGGACCTTCCTCCCCTGCGCCCGGAAGTGCTCGGCCGCGGCGGTCGCGGCCATCGCCGCCCGGAGCCGCTTGAGCGGGGACTCGTCGCTCGTGGCCACCACCACCACGGCGCGCGCCAGCCCGTCGCCGAGATCGCGCTCGATGAACTCGCGCACCTCGCGGCCGCGCTCGCCGATCAACCCGACCACCACCACGTCGGCGCGGGCGGAGCGGGCCAGCATGCCGAGCAGCACGCTCTTCCCCACGCCCGGCCCGGCCATGATGGCCATCCGCTGCCCCTCGCCCACGGTGACGCAGGCGTCGATGGCCCGGATCCCCAGGGCGATCGGATCGGTCACGCGGCGGCGCTGGAGGGCGGGGGGCGGGGAGGCGTGGAGGGCGGTGCGCCGCCGGAGGATGGGGAGCGGGCCGCCGTCCACCGGCCGCAGCGAGGCGTCGACCACCCGCCCGAGCAGTCCCTCGCCCACCAGGATCCGGTCGGCGGCGGCGCGGGGGACGACGTCGCAGCCCTCGGCCACGCCGTGGATCTCGCCCAGGGGCATGAGCCGGGCGATCCCGGCCTGGAAGCCGACCACTTCCGCCAGCACCAGGCTCCCGTCGGTCGCCCGGATCTCGCAGGCGGTCCCCACCGGCACGCGGGGCAGCGTCGCCTCCACGATCAGGCCGGTGGCGCGGACCACCGTCCCGGTGAGCGGGGTGGGGTCCGCCTCGTCGAGCGAGCGCTGGAGCGCGGCCAGGTCGATCAGCGACAAGCGGCCTCCCCTGGCGCCGGAGCGGGCCGCGCGGCCTGACGGGGCGAGGAGGGCGAGCGGGTCACGCCGCGCCCTCCTCGGAGGCCGAATCCACCGCCCGGCGCAGCTCGTCGAGGCGGGTGCGGAGGCGGCCGTCCACCTTGCCGAAGTCGGTCTCGACCACGCAGTCGCCGGCCTCCAGCGAGGGGTCGGGGGCGACCTCGAT